>CAZCZJ010000021.1:0-30496 GCA_964503235.1 uncultured Dehalococcoidaceae bacterium
GAGATAAGGATGCTGGAAGAACGCGGGGTCGCCAACGTCGATTCGGTTGAAGTAGCGTCGAAAATAGCCGGGTTCGAGGTTGTTGTACCGGCCTATGTCCCGGAAGGTTTTTCCCCAGGAAAATTCTCGATTTCGATATCCGGAGCCGGCTTACCGGAGAGTATGAAACCCAAATTCAATAATACTAAAGTGCAGCAAACATACACATATCAGGAAGATAAAAAAGTTGGAATATTGTTGATACAATCTCCACACAAGTTCGGCATTGGCCACGGCGAGCCGGCGGAGATTTGCGGGCAGACGGGGGAGAAGGCCTTTACTAAAGCTGATCCTGACAATGGACAGCCTTATGACACAGTAACTCTTGGCTGGGAAAAGGACGGCATTACCTACGCTCTCACCGGTATGCTGGGCGGAACTCTCGATGAGGCGGAAATGGAGAAGATAGCCTGCTCTATAGGCGTCGAGTGAGTTAGCGGGGTTTGAACTACCCGAGGACTGGAACAATTCTTAATAAAAATCGAATATCGGAGAAATTTATCCAAGCCAATAAGTAACCTGAACAGGCTTTTAACGTTATAAAAAAGGAGTAGTATAGTCACTGGGGAGGCCCACGATGAAAAAGAATTTTTTACTCCTCATTATTCTGGGATTAGTGTTAATTCTAACTATATTTGGGTTGACGGGATGCACTATAATTACGGGCCAGTCGCCTGATACTACTAAGCCCGGAGAGGAACTCGATGGAACGCAGTGGAAGCTGGTAACTCTTGATGGCAACCAGCTTGTGCCGGGTTCCTATATCAGCCTGTATTTCCATGAGGATGGAACAGTCTGGGGATATGCCGGATGCAATTTCCTCGAAGGAGGTTATACTGTTTCCAACAACGGCACGCTGCATTTCAGCCAGCTTGCAATCACGCTAATGCTTTGCGTAGAAGAAGATATCAACGAGCAGGAGAAATCCTACCTTGATACATTCAGCGCTGTGGCATCTTACAGCCTTGAAGGAAATCTCCTGAGGATGCATAATGACGCTGGTCGAAAAGTCCTCGTATTCGAGCAGTTGCCGGAATACGCGATGGATTCAGCCGACCTCGTCGGTAAGCGGTGGACTCTGGCTTCGGTGAACGGCGAGTTGGTTACGGCCGAGAAACCCGTCAGCATTTACTTCGAGAGCGATAGCAGCGCTACCGGTGAAGCGGGTGCCTTTAAAGAAGTGTTTTCTTACCGCGCCAGCGGGGATAACATCGAATGGTACGGCACCCGGGCAATCTGGAGCTGTGAGAAGCCCTCAGAGGAAGAAATTGAGTTAGGCCGGTATACCGGCATGATTGCGCAGGGAGCCAGCTATATTCTATCACCAGATAGGCTTGAGATATTCACTTTCAAGGGGGATACCTTAGTCTATGAACCTTTGCCACCAGCAGAGATAGTTACTGGCCCACTCACCCTGGAGATTACATCGCCAGCGGAAGGCAAGGAGACCTCCTGGGGATTTACCAGGGTGCGCGGCACCGTATCCCCGATCAGTGCCGTGGTGAGCATCAACAACTGGGGATACGCTAGGGTAGAGGCGGATGGCAGTTTCGAGAGCGACTACGTCGTGCTTAATGAGGGTAAGAACGAGATTCACGTCACGGCTACCATCGGTGGTGAAGAAGTCACCAGGATGGTTACCGTGAACTACACCCTCGACCTTCACGTCAGCATCAGCCTGGACCTGGAGCCGGGTAAGGACTGGCTTACCGAATCGCCGGCGAGGATAGGCGGTCGCGTTTCCGACCCGCATGCCGAGGTCACCATTAACGGCCAGAAGGCGGAGGTGGGTAATGACGGCTACATTCTTGCAATAATTGACCTGCAAGAAGGTACTAATACTTTAACGGCTGTTGCTCGGCTGGGCGACCAGACCGATACCGACACCCGCGAGGCTATTTACGTGCCGCCCGCGCCGCTGACCATTGAAATAACGGCACCGGATGACGGCGAAACGTCGATGTTAGACATGGTAAAGATAACCGGCACCGTCTCCGACCCGGAGGCCCATGTCGTTATCAGCAATACCACAGCCGCCGTAAGTCACTCCACTGTCCCTTTCCCCTTCGTGCCCGCCCGGGTCACTGCGGCTGGCGCTTTTTACGCCTATGTTACCCTTGAAAAAGGTGATAATCGGATTGAAGCCTCCGCCCTTCGTGGCAGCGACCACACCACCGATACTATCGATATCGAATATGACCCGCCTTTTTTCAATTTTGCACCTGAACCAGAGCTTACTATAACATCTCCGCTTGATAATACGGAATACAGGATAAATGTCCTGCCGGTGACCGGCACGGTCGACGACCCCGGCGTTACGGTGCTCGTAAATGGCATTGAGACGATTGTAGCAGCCGACGGAAGCTTCCGGGGCTGCGTCGTGCTTGATAATGCCATGCGCACCGAGACTGATGAATATATCATCGAGGTAATTGCACTGAATAACGCCAGGAAGAATATTCAGACTGTGATGGTTAATTTCACGCCGCCGCTGATCGTTACTCTTTACGCCGAGACTGAACTGGGTGTCGATTATACCAAAGAACCTATGTCCGTGTCCGGCATGGTGAATAAGCCGGAGGCAAGCGTTACCGTCAACGGCAAGGATGTGCCGGTAAACGGGGACGGCCTGTTCAAAACACAGGTGATGCTCAAAGAAGGCAACAACCGGATATTAGCAGTGGCGACATGCGGCGATGAAACCGATGAGATGTATATCCTGAATTTCATTGAAAACGGAGACCTAGGCGTCGTGCCCGGATACTCTCATTTCTTTGATGCGTTCCTGGATTATGAACACGAAATAGTCTTGAAGTCTGGTGAGACCAGCCGGCTTCCCATCACTCTGGAGACGAGAAAGGACGGCCCCGGCGGTTTCTCTGGCAGCTTTGTTTACGTCGACAGGGAATACGGATTGACGCCGCTGCCCTGGCCGGAAGGACTGGACGCCTACCTTGAACCCGCAGAGTTCACGGCCTATCCCAACGCTACCTACAATTTCGAGCTTATAGTTAGCGCGGTACCGGAACTTGACCCCGGCATTTATTACCTGCACTTCTACCAGCATTTCGAGAACGGCTTCTATGGTAGCGGTTGGATAAAACTGACCATTGAATAGGGAGTCATGGGGATTATATGAAAAAGTTGCTTATTATTTTTATGATGGCGCTCATAACTTCCTTGTTATTGGCACCGGCGGGATGTCAGCTCGTTAGAATTGATGTCGTCGAAGTTATAACCATATTCAAATCAGAGCCGGGCACACCCCCACCCCCGGGCGGCTGGGCGCTGGTCCCGTCGAACCCGCACCCTGACTACGTACAGTACGTATTCGGTCCTGGTGAGAAGATGCAACTCGGTCTCAGGATAAGCGACCGGATTGAAAAGGAAGTCACCTTTTCTGGATACGCTTTCCTGAACGAGGACACGGGAGAAGAAGTACGGGTTGGTTCAACGGATGACCTAGGCCCGTTCCAGCCGGGCCAGAAGTTGCTCATTGATAATCCGTGGCCGGTACCTCCTGTTCCCGGGACATATAAGCTGAAAGTTTACCTGGATGAAGCGGTGGTGGCCTCGGCAGTCTTCGACGTCTCGCTGGAAAATATCCCGACAATACCACCGGTAACATCTCTACCTCCGCCGAAAACGGACTGGGAAGAAGGCTCGCCGCCACCGGATGGCCTTGAAGGGTGGGAGCAGCCGGGGCCACTGACCGAGGATGAAAAAGCTGAAGTAATCGAAGTAGCCCTTGCCAATCAAAGAGTTTCGGAATGGCTTCAGGGCAGGTCTGATTACAGAACGGGTATGGTGGACTGGTACGCCATCATCTGGAATGAAAATGGGGAAGCCGGGACCTGGTGGTCCCTGGAGTATGACAGGGTGGTGAATGATGAGATACCGGACTTCGTCTCTCCCTACGCTTTGTGGTACCCGGGGGTTACCATTGCGATCGGAGAAAGCACTATCTACCAGATGCAGATTGCCGTCGACCTGGATGCAGGAAAAGCGGCTATGGTCATGGGGCCTTACTACTCCTTAAGCTCGCCGGACCGCTTCAAGAATATGACTTCTTCCACTTCGGTTCCACAGATAAGCCGTGAGCAGGCGATTGAGATAGCTTCCGACACACTGCCTTCGTCAATCGTAGACCGCGCTGAAATTAGTATCGAATTGCACGGGTGGTACTGGGAAGTCGTTTTCGATAATCTTAACGCAGAAGCCGATGAACTGATGCCCTGGCCTTTGAAAGGTCCTCCGCCACCTCCGCCTGGAGAAACTGCTTCTGAACCTTACCCCGGCATATGGCAGACTGTAATAATTACGGTCGATGCCGGGACAGGCGATATCAAGAGCGCGGGTGCTCGTCAGGAGCCGGAACCGGGTCCTTATATCGACCGGGAGCAGGCCATTAAAAGCGCCAGGGAAATGATGTTACAAACTCCGGTTGAATTTGGTTGGGGAGTTGAGGTTACATGGTTTGAAAACGCGGATGCAGAAGCCTATCTCAGGGGAGACACCTGGATAGTCCTGTTCTGGGAAGATGGAACGGATAATCGTTTTACCATGTCGGTCAATGCGGTGACCGGTAAAGCCTTCGGAGCAAGCAGGGGATAACTACAGTTTGTAGTTACATGTACAAAATTGCAGAGTCAGCATAAAAGCAGTCTTTTAGTAGCTGGGAAGTCTATCGTAAAAGGATATCCAAAAGGGGATAAACAATGAGTAAAAAGATTATTTTAAGTATAGTATCTTTTATTGCTCTTGTTGTTCTGTTTTTATTGCTACTAACCGGCTGCCCGCATGTAGACTCATTATACGGGCTTAAAGTAACCGGTGACGGTGCCGGCGGCGCGATTGCTGTGTATGAAGACGAACTCGGCGGGAATGTCTATGTGCAGAAGATAAGTCCTTCTGGAGAGAGGATGTGGGGCGGAAATGGCGTGCTCCTCGGCGAGACCAATAGCGAATTCTACAGCTTTCAGGCCATTCACGTTATAAGTACCGGCCTGGGAGGAGCCATCATATGCTGGCCGGAGGTCACTTCCCGGGAACCGCCCGTAGCGTCTGTTTACCATGTCAGCAAAGTGGACTCCAGTGGTCGTGAGGTATGGCAGAAGGACTTCAAGCGTGTTGGCCAGATAATAGAAGATGGCTCCGGCGGTGTGATTATCGGCCATAGAACCGACGGGGAAACGTGGGCTATGGTCAGGATCGACTCTAACGGCGATTTCCCCTGGGGAGAAAACGAGGTCCCGCTGCCCAGACCAGGCGACAGGTCACCGATAGTGAGCGATGGCGCCGGGGGAGCTATAGCTATCTGGGAAGGATCACAATACCCGGTCGGGGCGGAGCCGGGTGAAGCTAGGCCTACCCACAGCCTGTTTGCCCAGAGGGTAAATACCAAGGGAGAGCTCTTGTGGGGGGACGGGCTGAGATACGGGATGCTGGTTTATGAGTTCCCCGAAGAGATCTGGATAGATTCCCTCCAGGCTGTGGAAGACGGGGCCGGAGGCGTACTAATTACTTGGTTCCAGGTGACAGAAAACCCTTCCGCTGAACCGGGGCACCAGCAGACATGGGATGTCGCCGTTCAGAGGGTAGACGCCGATGGCAATGTCCTATGGCAGCCCGAGGGTGTACCGTTTGATATTACCGGAGCCGACCCTATCGCGCTCCCGATGGAGCCGTCGCTAGTCAGTGACGGCTCGGGTGGGGCCATCGTTATCTGGCGGGACATGAGGCACGACGCCGAAGGGGAAGCCAGCGTCTATGCCCAGAGGGTTGGTGCGGACGGTAATCAGCTCTGGCAAGCGGGAGGGGTCAAAGTATCTTCCACCTCGCTCAACCCAAATCCGCAAATAATCGTTAGTAGCTCGGGGAAAGCCATGATATCTTACTCTTTCTGGGAAGACGGCGAGGCACTTCATATCCAGAAGCTGGATAGCAATGGCAATACCTCTTGGGCCACTAACGGTGTCTTGATTACGGAAAGAGGATTTTCCAGCCAGTACATTTCGGCGGACGGGCAGGACGGCGTCATTATTGCCTGGGGCGTTAATAAAGGTCTGTTCAGCTCGGAGAAAGCGTATCTCCAAAGAATTAGCGCCGACGGCAAATTGATGTGGGGAGAAGATGGAATCAGATTGAACCCTTAGACAGGAGGTAATGAAATGCAAAACCGCGGTAGGGATACCACTGACTGGCTGAGCGCCCTTACGATAATCGGTCGGATATTTATCTTCGTGCCGATAGCGGTTGGCCTCATCCAGTGGATAATCGATCTTACCGGCAAAAGCCCCGTCGATAATGAAATGATATATTCGGGGAGTGCTATGTTAATCATTTGCGGCGTAGCTACGTTAATCTATGTTGCCGTCAAGCGATTCCGGCAGGGTTTGAGAGGTGAAGAGTAATCTAGCAAAGGGGGTAACATGAAAAAAAGGTGGCTATTTCCGGTTATTTTATGCCTGCTGTACATATTAATAACACCGGCTTTAATAGGATGCAACGGTAACGCCAGCGCCGAAGCTGGTGTGCTTGAAGGAAAAGTATGGATTGGGCCGCTGGAGGGAGGACCTCCTGAGAAACTCGGCCAGCCCTATCCTGTTGATGTTTATCAGCCGAGGAAGGTCATGGTTTATGATTCCGACCACGTCGAACTCATCGAGCAGGTAGACCTGGATGAATACGGCTACTACAGTGTGGAATTGCCGCCGGGCGACTATACCTTTGATATAAACTATGTGGAGTCTGACCGGAGTAATGCGGCTCCAAGAAAGCTGAAAGTCGAGGCCGGGGAACATTATATGTTTGATATAGACTTCAATACCGGCGCAGACCTAAACGTAATCCCGTCTCCCGGTAACTATTTACTCAACTCACAAAATCAATCATCGGAAGTCTTACTTAAAGCCGTCCATATTAACCAGGAATTTAGTGATAAACAATATATATCACCCGGGTATCCATTGCATACGGTTAACGCGGGAGAATATATTTTAGAAGTTAGCGGCATCATATGGAATAACCATAAGCAAAACAAAGAAATAGCTATGTACGCTGAAGGTTATGACGAATTGGGAAAACAGGTTTCCTGGACACTGGATGCCGCCCATATTGCCGGTCAGATTGGGTTACATCTTGAAAATGGAGAAACCGGCGAATTCACCTTACATTTGAATTTCTCTGATAACACCAAGTCCATCCGTATTTTCGCCAATAACTACAGCGTATCCCCGCCTTAAGTAGGAGGAGACCGATGAAAAAAGCTGGTATTTTAATAATCATAACTATACTGTTCGGGCTGGCGGCCTGCAATCCCGATGCCCCGTCAGAGTCTCCTTCTCTCATTGATTCGACCTCGCCGCCGGTAGGCACTCCAGTAGAAGAGGAATTACAATCAACCCAAGCAGAGGAGGGTAAGTCTTCATCTGAAAAGTACGCCGAACTGGCTGAAAAATACAGGGATAATCCCGAGCTCTTTGATAAAGCAGTGTACGCGGCAGAGATGGGAATCAGTATGGACGAAGCCATCGGCCGATTCGAGCTGATGGACAAAGCCGGCACACTGGGTGCACGCCTGGAAGAAGAGGAATCCGGGACTTTTACCAGCCTATGGATAGAGCATCAGCCGGAGTTCCGCATCGTAATATCATTCTCTGAAAACGGCGAGGAAACGCTGAAGAAATATGTTGAGGGAGGCTCCCCGCTCGCGGGAGTGATCGAATTACGCACATCCGGGGTTACGTACGAGCAGCTTCAGGCAGCGCAGAGGGAGACCATGCGGATACTCGATGAACTGGACCTTTTTTGCGATACCAGCATAAATATTAAAGAAAACAGGGTCGAAGTTTATTTGACCGATGAAGGATTTTTCTACGAGACACTGCGAGAGGCGGAAGCGGAATTGCCCGAGCAGGTGACAGCAATCGTCGTCTACGAGCCGCTGCGTGAGGTGCCGTTTCAGGTCAATCCAGACCTTTCCGTGTATTTTCCGCAGCTTAAAATGCGCAGCGGTTCGTATATGCTAGCCCTTATGACTGGAGAACTGGTTGTAAAAGGAGGATACCTGTGCATAAGAGATTCTATCATCATATGGCAGGCGGACTATTTCCTGAACAATAATATCGGGACTATTGAAATCCTCGATAGAGACCGCCAGGTTGTCGCACGTGTTGGTGAAAAGGTGACTATGGGTGGTGGTAGCATAGGATCTCTCGAGTATATCAACAGAATGATAACAGAACCTCTCCCGCTGGATTGTCAGGGGCCTTTCTGGCTGATGGGGGAAATAGTCTCCGCGGACTGATGCCGTGGTTTATAAAATGTTAATCCGCGAAAAGGTTCGCGAATCGGGCAATAGGTGATAAAAATGAAAAAACCGAGATTCATTATTACCGCTATCGCATTGATCAGCCTGCTCTCCTTTGCCTCCTGCGGGACCAGTGCTGGTGAAAACCATACTTTAATTCCAACCATAAACACGGACTCACAGCAGTCGGAGCAGGAAGCCCCCGACGATATCGTATTCACTCCTGGTGGTTCGGCCTACCGTGCCAACGTCCACCAGCAGTGAGTGGAGAATCCCTGGACACCTATTGAGACGGTGGTTGCGCAGATGGGAAGTGATGAGGATATGATCAATGTGAGATACAGAAACCGTATCGTTACAGAAGCAGGGCAAACGAGGAATAACATTCTCTATGTGAACAAGGTGGACGGCTCTTTCACAGGTAGCGGTATGACGAGCATGAGGCTCTACTCCCCCAAAACGCCTTCCGGTCTGGAGCTTTTTCAAGCTAGCGGCGGAGGACTGATTGGGCAGATTGTCTCGGTACTGGTGATTGAAATAGTCCGCGATGTTGGCCCTGGCCAATATGACTTTGAAATCGGCATTGAGGTTGATAACAAGGATTACGGCACGATTCCTTGCACCGTTGAGGTAGTTGAAGCTGCTATTACAGATATTGGCTCTTACCATTCCGAAGAGGGCGATCTGACTGTGAGTTTACCGGATGGGTGGGCCGCTGTCGAGGGGCCGGAATACTTGGCGAAGCCCTTTGATGGTCAGGTGGCTTTCAATAGCTGGGGACAAGCAAATTTCTGGGCGTCTGAAATCCGTTCGGGGAATTCTTCTACTTATAGTCCCGGGACTGTAATATCTCAGATACCGGAAGGCGGAGCTTACGTCGCTTTGGTACGCATCTACGGGCCGCCCCGCATGCCTGATGATGCTCCTCCTGAATATACTCTGAATGACCTTAGTGGACTAATTCAGCGGCATGATTGGAGAGAGGATAGCGGAACCTATGCATATTTCAAAGAATTTTATAAATGGGGGCGCGACCTGCGGCTTGAGGTTGCCTGCCGTCCCGATGCATCCGATAACACTATAGCTGAGCTTAATGACCTGCTGGAAAGCTGGAGATTCGACCTGGTGCCAGCGGGTGATGTCGAATGGGCGGGAATACAGGCGCATAAGCTCCTACCTGAAGAAGTCGAGCCGCTGAAATTCAGCAACCGGGCAGGTAGGCGTGGTGATGATGTGGTGGATAGAGTTACTGAGGTTGAAACCGGGGGAAACTTGATAATTTTCCGTTTTATGTACCAGTGGGATAACTCAAGCCATTGGTGGACGGTAGAAGTATCCTCTGTCGGGGAAACCACTCTGACCGGTGAGGGAGGAGACCCTCTGCCTTTTAATTAAGCTTGTGGAGGCGGAAACCATGAAAAGTGCATGTTTAATATTAATCATAACTATACTGTTCGGTCTGGCCGCCTGCTATCCTGTAGTTCCGTCAGTATCTCCCTCTCTCACTGATTCGACCTCATCGCCGACGGGCACTTCAGTGTCGGGAAGATGGCAGACCCTTTCCAGCGGTAACAAGGTGCTTGACTTGCTGGTGACTGGTAACGAGGTCTGGACAGCCACTACTGGCGGCGTAGTCCGGTGGAACGCAGAGGACGGGACTTACCGTAGATATACCACGCTGGACGGGCTGGCAAGCAATACGGTGAGGGAAGTTGTAAGGGACGGACAGGGTGGATCGATAATAGCCTGGGATTGTGCAATGGCACGTTCGGTATAGGGAAATGAAGAATGAAAAAACTAATAGTTGGGCTAATAGCAATTTTAATCCTGGGAATGATAATAGGCCTCTGCGGATGCCCGACTATTGATGGCAGGCCTCCGGAGTATTCGGTGGAAAATCCATGCGCTATCCCGGACGGCTCTAGCGGCGCCATCGTAGCCTATCAGGTCAACAACGGCAACGAAGCCAGCACCTACGTCCAGCGCCTGGACGCATCGGGCGAAGCTCTCTGGGGCAAGAAAGGGGTAGAACTCGGCTCCGGCTACGGAGGCTTTGGCGGAGGTCAGGGCGACTTTGCGGCCTTAACAGAAGACGGCCAGGGAAACGTTATCGTCGTGTATCCGCAAAAAGATACTCTGTGGGCCCGGAAACTGGACATGGAAGGTAATGCCTCCTGGCCTGCCGACGGCGTCAGGATATCTGTCGACGAAATATCGACACCCGTGTATTTCAAAGCCATCGGCGACGGCTTCGGTGGGGTCATCACTGCCTGGGCCGCTGGCGAGAACATCCTCAACCTGCAAAGAATGGACGCAAACGGCGTGGAGGTATGGTCTACGGCGGTAGAAACGGCAGGGCTGGATAAGTTCGATATCGCCGGTGATGACGGCGGTAATGTCTTCATCATCTGGAAAGACAATCCCAGTTACAGCGCGGGTAACATATTCGCCCAGAAGGTGGATGCCGAGGGTCAGGTTTTTTGGCCGATTGGCAGTTTGTTGCTGACGAATATGGATAACCTTGGTTATATCGGGGGAAGATTTAACAGTCAGATTATTGCCGACGATGAGGGTGGTGCTCTGGCTGTCTGGGTGCATGCTGTTCTTATCGAAAATGGGCGTAGTATCGTCGGTCATGACCTTTACGCCCAGCATATCAGCAGCAAAGGTGAGATTTTGTGGGGGGATAAAGGTGTATTTGTCGCAAGGATGGCCCTTGACCCTCGTATAATCGGCGATGCTCCTGCAAACACCATAATTTTCTGGGGAGGTTTACAGGACGTTTATGCACAGAGACTGGATGCTGCGGGTAATATCGTATGGCCGGATGCTGGCATTAATGTTGCGCAGGCTGGCGAACGTAGTAATGTTATTTACTATTATACTGCCACCGATGGCACGGGCGGTTTTGTTATTACATGGAACCATGCGGATGGAGATAATAGATTCCTCTATGCACAGCGTGTGGACGCCAATAGCAACAAGCTCTGGGGTGACAACGGCATCAGAGTATCTTCGGTATCTCCTTACTGGGGAGGCTACACGACACCGGCGCGGATTTCACAGGACGGAAGCGGCGGATTCTTCGTCACCTGGGCTGCCGGGGAACATATCAAGGACAAGACATCCTCCTATATCCAGAAAATCAGCGGTGATGGGGAGCTGTTATGGGGAGAGGAAGGAATAAGGCTGGATTCATAAGCTTTTAAAGAAGAGAAGAGGCGCGAGTAGGAGAATAAAGAACAGGATTTTCGACAGCGCTATCCTAGTTGGAAGGTCAAATGAATTTAACAGTAAGTGCCCGTCTTTGTTTCAACAGCTTTTTAACTAGTAGGTATGATGGAGACCAAGCCTCCCCCGCCTCCACCAAAAGGGTTCCTTTTTCGTGTGGTGATTTTAAGTTTAGTGACTAGGCGTAAAATCTAGCGGACCTTTTTATTACAGAGAATATCACACGTGCTATGGAACGCGCCGTAAGCCTGCAAGTTGATGAAGAAACCTTGCTCATCACGGCGAGATAAAAAACGAAAATCTGTTTTAATGAGAGTAACAACCGTCTGGGTTGAATGATGAATATTTGAGAAAGTTCAACAAGCTTTGACCTATTAAGGTTTGGAGGAGTAAAATCGTAAGAAATAATTAACTTACCAAGCGGTGTTAGGACTGATTCAATAGAGTCTGAAGTCGCCCTATGATGCAACTAACTGGACTCCCGATGAATATGTTCGTACCTATCGATTCGCCGCCGACGCTCATCTTGGAATAAATATGCCCGATACAGAATTGCCCTATATCGTTCATGTCAATTTGGTAAGTATGGAAATAATCGCAGCCCTGCAAGTTACATCAGGCTATGACGGAGAACTGGCGGTAAAATGTACACTATTACATGATGTCTTGGAGGATACGAAAACAACCCGGGCTCAGATAATAAACATATTTGGAGAAAGAATAGCCAACGGGGTCTCAGCACTCACGAAGGATCGTTCGGTAGAAAAAGCGTGCCAGATGGAGGATTGTCTCAACAGGATAAAGAAGCAGCCTCATGAGGTTTGGATGGTCAAGATGGCCGACAGAATCACTAATCTCCAACCTCCTCCGAGTTCCCGGTCCAGAGAGAAGATCCGAGAATACAAGCAGGAAGCCATACTGATTTATGATGTCCTCCGATCAGCTAACCACTACCTGGCCTCACGCTTGAATGAAAAAATTGCATTGGATTAAACAACCGATCTTGAGGAGGTAACTTGGATAAACCATCTTCAAATACGAATGATATTCCGTTTATTTTACAAGCCTACGAAGAGTGCTGGGTTTTAGTCCTCAAACATAGTTATTGCAGGCAGTCGTAGCGTTCAAAAGGAGCAACCTCGGCAAGGTAGCGTAAAAGTGTCCACTACTATGATGTGGCCTATATATTAAGAGTATAGAACAAGAAATAGAATACCTTATTAGGTATGGTTTAGCCTCAGGCCGTCTAATTCCTATTTAAACCATCCGTCAAAAACGGCTTTGTCTGATAAATGCGAAATATTCCTCGAATTGCGGGTCTAGTTTTGACTTTTCATCGATTAATATTAATATTTTCCCTAAACCTCTGGCATTATTGCCCAGATAAAAAGAATAATGGGTAATAGACTCAATACCCAATGTCACCCCATAAACTAAGACATAGTTTTGCTATAAGCTTCTTAAGGAATGGAGCTAATCCATTTGAGTTACAAATAGCTCTGGGTCATTCTACCTTAGAAATGACAAGACGTTATACCCAGGCTTTGGGATTTGAGGATGAGTTTAAGAGGCATGTATTGGCATCACGGTAGATAGGGCGATAAGGTAGGCTTGAATTTATTACCGTCATACGGACATCGGGATATCTGCAGTGACAAACGTAAGCTAGCTAGTTGACAAAGACAATTGAAATATAGTATAGAAATATAGTATACGACATTCACTAATCAGTATATATCTCGATTACATATTTGTCAAGGTATGGAGAGTTTGGGAAACGGCTCTCAAAGGATCGAGCGATAGTTACAAATAAATGATGGTGGACGCCATTTTACAGTCACTACCACGTGACTATCAATGTAAAATAACGTAAAGGAGTTTCATTATGGCAGAACAAGAATTGGAGATAAAGGTTAAGGCTCTAGAGGACCAAGTTAAAACCATGGGGAATCAGATCAAATCTTTACAGATTTTGCTGGACATAGAGGAGATAATGAAGCTACAAAGGGCTTATGGTTTTTACCTCGAGCACTGGATGTTCCAGGAGATAGTCGATTGCTTTTCCGATAGCCCTGATGTCGCTGCTGATTTATATCCACTGGGCATATGGAAAGGCAAGGAGGGTATCATAAGATATTTCGGACAACATAAGGAATACAATCCAGAGTTTCTCCATCAAATTATGCAACTATCTCCAATTATCCACGTAGACCCGGATGGCAAAACGGCCAAGGGGAGATGGTATGGTTACGGACCGATTGCCGATCCTCATGGTGTAACTGCGGACGAACTGCTTCACAGCGGCACGTATGAGATGGAATATGTAAAAGAGGGTGGTATCTGGAAGATTAAGACACTCGCTTGGCGTGTCAATTACATCGCCACACCTGGAAAAGGTTTCGTTGGATTCGACCGAGAGGCCGTTTTTGGTCCAAAAATCAACTTCCAGGGGAGAGAACCCGATGTGGTGATTAAAGGCAAAAGCACAGCGTACCCGTCTGGCTATATTTACCCCTTCCACTACACACATCCTGTTACTGGCAAGAAAACGGGTGAAGACGAGCTAAATTCAAAAATGGGTTTCTAGTCGGTCAGTAAATGAGGTCAATATCAAAGCCATATAATTTCACCCGTTTGATACGCTGAAACATCGCTGACGATATGCGTTGTCGTAAGAGTGCGTTTTCGGAGTAAACCGGTCGGCTTCTCGGAGCAAACCAGCTATCTTATCGGAGCGAAGCGGAGAATCAGATCACAGGATGCCATTGACCGGTTATTCGAGCTCTTTATCTTCCGGAGTATATCAGGTTCGATAATGGGCCTGAATTCACGGCTAAAGTGGTGAGGAAATGGCTGGGAAGGCTGGGAGTGAAGACGTTATTCATCGAACCTGGAAGTCCATGGGAGAATGGGTATATCGAATCCTTCAACGGTAAGCTCAGGGATGAATTACTGAACCGGGAGATCTTCAAGACACTGATCGAAGCCAGGATATTGATTGAGCAGTGGAGAAAGGAGTACAATCAGGTGCGTCCTCATAACTCCTTGGGTTACCGACCACCTACTCCTGAGGCTAGAATGCCAGTAAATCTAACTTAACGAGTGGTAATCTTTGTGGGGGCAAGTCACCTTGACAAATATATATTCGAAGTATATACTAACTAATGAATATCGTATACTATTATTTAATACTACATTCTTCAGTCATTTATAACTTGTACCAGCCGTGGCGTCCGTATGTCATAGAAGCCGAACGGAGGTGGCGTTTTTCAAGGGATAACGTTTAAGGTGTCGGAGATGATTGATGGTTGGTGATTAGCCTGCGGCATAGAAGTTTTTTAGACAGCCTGTTCTTGAATATCAAGAAATCCCCAACTCCCAAACGTAACCAGGTATATATGGGAGGATGATTAAATGAATGTAATTTGGATAATATCAGATACCTTTAGGCGTGATCATCTTGGTGCCTACGGCAACCAGGATATCCTTACACCTTCACTTGATGCCCTGGCCGCTAAATCAGTACGCTTCGACCGTCACTACATGGCGTCCTTCCCGACCATGCCGGCTCGCGCCGACTTCATGACCGGCCGCTGGACGATGTCATTCATGCAGTGGGAGCCGCTGCCCAGGGACGAAGTGATACTTGCTCAGCTTCTCACCAGCGCTGGTATCCACACTGCCGCTATTGTTGATACACCGTTCTATATGCGTACCGGCATGTATTACGACCGGGGTTTCCAGACCTTTTTTGATATCCACGGACAGCTCCATCATTCGCTGAGCGGTACTCCGTATCGTGGAGAGGCCGCTGACCTGCGTGCCACACGGCACTTTGAGTCTGATTGTTTTGCTGCTCAGACATTCAACAAGGCGATGCAGTGGCTGGACTATCACTACAAGGAAGACTTCCTTCTCTACATAGATGCCTGGGACCCGCACGAGCCCTGGGATGCCCCCGACTATTACACCGAGCGCTACTGGCCCGGGTATGACGGCGAGGTTATACCAGCCGTTTACGGCCACTGGCAGGATGTGCCCGGCTACACTGAGGAAAAGGTAAAGAAGGCCCATGCCGCCTACTGTGGCGAGGTGACCATGGTTGACACCTGGGCCGGCTACTTTTTAAGGAAGGTGGAGAACATGGGCCTGATGGAAAATACGGCCATTATCTTCACCAGTGACCACGGCTACTATTTTGGCGAGCACGGCGGCCTCTTCGGCAAAATGGTCCTCGACCGGGACCCGAAATCCGGTAAGACGCTGGGTGAAGACTGGGGACGCTCACCCTGCTACGAGGAAGTTGCGTCTATCCCCCTCTTCATCTATGTACCCAATGTGTCACCAGCCACTCACAGCGGCTTAACGTCGGCCGTTGATTTGATGCCTACGGTCATGGATATTATGGGGCAGAAGGTACCGTCTACAGTGGAAGGCCGGTCACTGCTGCCAATCATAAAAGAGCCGACCTTGGATGGCCGTGAGTACGTAGTCAGCGCGGAGCCCTTCGCCAATATCGGTGATATTGTAAGGAATGTCGATGATATTGGCCGCCGGAGTGAGCGGGACTCTACCGCGACTGTCACCACCGATGAGTGGTCGTTACTCTATGATGTCGCACCGGGATTATCGGAGCTGTATAACCTGTCATCTGACCCCGGGCAAGAAAAGAACGTGATATCCCGGCATCCGGACATGGCCCGTGAGCTCCACCAGTTACTGGTCGAGTTTATGCGTGAAACCCATCTCCCGGAACGATTAATGGACAGACGACTGGAACTGTACATGTAGAGGAGTATCACTGCTCCCTGGTGGAAAATTAGAACAGGCCGATATGAACTCGGATTGCTTATTCCGGCAACATTACAATGGGGGAAGACCTCATGGCTCTCTGGATAATCGCCGCTTGAATATGCAGGTGAACATGTAGCAAACTAATTCTAAAAATCATCTTATAATTGGCCCTGAGATGGGGGCAAGTCTATGCGATTATTTCTGGTATCGTTTTCGGGTCAGGTTAGGTTGATTGAGATGGCAGGAAGGCTTAGAACAACTAAATAGAACTATCAATAGCTAAAGCATGCAGACAGTTTAAAATAAAGGATCTATTTAATAAGCAGGAGGTATGATGATGTAAAACCTGAGCATGTCTACCGAGGAGAAAAGACAATATCGGCTGGTGGGATTATTATTGAGATTAATTCTTCAAGTTAGGTAGGGAGAGCACATACAATGAATACTGGCGAGTTAAATGGTCAATATGAGGTTATTAGTCCCTGGGCTGAGGTTGATCCAGTACCATTAAGGGGTATTTCACCGCGTTTAACAGAACTGCCGGATAAGAAAATCGGTATATTCCGTAATTTCAAACCGGCTGCCGAGGAGATAGCGGTCACTATCGAGGGAATGCTCAAGGAAAGGTTCCCGGCTGCGGAGATAAGCTGGTATCACTCTAATGGACCTAACGTGCTGGAAACCGAGACGGAACATAAAGCAGAATTTGAGGATTGGGTCAAAGGTATTGACGCAGCTGTAACCGTTATAGGTGATTGATCGAGTTGTGCAAGGTACCTTGTGTACACTACGATTGCTATTGAGGATCTCGGTAAACCGTCAGTTATGCTGACGGATCAGGATTTTATACGTGATAGCGGGTCGGCCGCATCGAGTAGAGGAATGCCGGGATTAAGGGTTATACACGTCCCGAAATCTTCCGGCAGCGGTGTTATGGAGAAAACTGAAACCAGGATTGCCAAGGTGTTCGATGATATCATTACTATGTTGACTGAACCTCTGACCGCTGAAGAGCAGTCTCCAAAACCGATGGAATTAGAAAAACCTTCGAGAATTATCTTCAAGGGTGACTTGGAAGATGTAAACCGATTTTTATATCGGAGAGGATGGGCTGACGGTTTGCCGGTAATTCCGCCTACCGAAAAGGCTGTCGATGAAATGTTAACTGGAACTGACTTGGATCCGGCTCACATAGTAGCTGAATTGCTACCCAGAAAGGGCAAAGCTACCGTCGAGAAGATCGCCGTCAATGCGGTTATGGCAGGAGCTTTACCGACGCACATGCCGGTGCTGATAGCCGCAGTGCAGGCTTTGTCGGAACCGGCTAGTAGGTATGATTCTGTTCATGATAATCTCGGTTCTTGGCCACCGTTCTGGATCATCAATGGCCCGGTACGCAATGATATTCGTGTTAATTGCGGCGTGGGTATTTTTAGCCCGGGAGATATCGCCAATGCAGCTATCGGGCGGGCAATGGGCCTTATTATAAGAAACATCGGTGGCGTAAGAAAAGGTATTGAAGATGCGGGAGAGATTGGCAATCCGGGGAAGTATAGTCTTGTGCTGGGTGAGCACGAAGAAGAGAGTCCGTGGGACCCTCTACATATGGAACGAGGCTTCGAAAGAGAAGATAGCACTGTCACGCTATCGTTTCCACGTATGTTGACCGATACAATGGCGAGTTTCTTTATAGAACCAAAGGCGACTGGAGCAGGGAGAATTCTGGATACGATGGCCGGTGCGGTTCAAGCGGCTAATTTTACTTCCTTTGTGCTTGGTCCTTTGACGGCTAAGAGCTTATGTAAGGATGGCTGGACTAAAGAGAAGATTAAAGAGTTCATATCTACGAACGCTGATTTACCCTCTGGCCCTGCTCCTGTTTCGACCGGCCATAGCACGACTCACCAACGGCCAACACTCGACCCTGATGGTATCTTGATAGTCGTAGCAGGCGCGTCTAACAGTGCTTCTATACACCTCCTTCCAGGTGAAAGGATTGCCCCATCGTATAGTCCGATAACCAAGAAATTTGAACCTCATAATTTTATAACGAAGAAGGTGGAACTCCCCAAAAACTGGGACGAGTTGGTGAAGAAATATAGGAATATAGTACCTGTATATGCCAAGTATTAGCGCAAGATAATAATAAAATATTTATCGGCGACAACTCACATATCCTCAGCAGTTTGCCGTTTGGATAATAATCATTTAAATACAGGAGTTAACTAAATGAAACTGAAAGACCAGGTTGCAATAGTAGTCGGAGGTGCCAATGGTATTGGCAAAAGGACATCAAGGCTTTTTGCTGAAGAAGGTGCTAAGGTAATGATAGCCGACTTTGACGCTAAGTCGGCTGAAACATTAGCCGATGAAATCAAGGCGGCGGGATACGAAGCAGCGGCCTTTAGAGTAGACCATACCAAAGAGGAAGAAGTAATTCAGATGGTCAAGGTTACTTTGGATAAATTTGGCCAGATAGATATTCTGGCTAATATAGCCGGAGTTTGGCCGAGAGTCGAGGGGAAGGCGGCGAATGACGAACGATGGCGTCCCAGTGCCACACTTGGTGTAGGGTTCGCTGATTCAACTAAGGAAGAGTGGGACCAAACGATTGATATTAATTTAAACGGAGCGCGTCATTGTACAAGAGCGGTAATTAACCACATGATAGAAAGACGCACTGGAAAAATCGTGAATTTTTCTTCGGTTGCCGTTGAACAATCTCTTTCCGCAAGTGCCTACTCCGTTGCCAAAGCAGGGATAGTCGCTTTTACCAAGGGATTAGCCAGAGAGATGTTGCCTTACGGCATACGGGTCAATTATATTACGCCGGGCGGGACCGCCACTGAACAGATTATGGCATCAATAGCAGAGGGCAAAATAGAAGAGGAAGTTTTGAAAATATGCGCCAAGCCTGAAGAACTGGCACGTGCGGTATTATTCCTCGTTTCTGATGAAGGTGAACATATTAGTGGTCAAGGCATTGTTATGTCTATAATAGACGGGGCCCCGGAGATCTATCAACTATGGAAAAGCGCCGTAGCTTGATATCGAGTAGGCGCGTACCGCTTGGTGTACCGATAATATATGTGAAGGAGTTCTGAAATGTTTGACTGGGATGTCGTCATCGTCGGCGGAGGGCCGGCAGGGCTGACGGCCGGACTGTATTTAAGCAGGGCTAATCGGCGGACCCTCCTTCTGGACAAGGAAGCTTTTGGAGGCTACATACGCAATATTGAGCTTATAGAGAACTACCCTGGCTTTACCAAAGGTGTCTCCGGTGCCGGACTCGCTACGGAAATAGTCAAGCAAGCCGAGAAGTATGGATTAAAGATGGAACTGGGTGAGGCCACAAGTTTGGAACTTTTTTCTGGTACTCGTTGGGTGGGTTGCGCTAATGGCCAGGGTTTTACTACAAATATCGTAATTTTTGCCAGCGGCTCCAAGAATAAAAAGCTTGGTGTCCCTGGCGAAGAGGAACTAGCGGGAAAGGGTGTTTTCGAATGCGCTTTCTGCGACGGCGGTCACTATGCCGATAAAGTGGTAGCGGTGTGTGGTGGTGGCGATGCCGGTGTTACCGAGGCTCTGTATATGACAAAAATCGCCTCGAAGGTGATTCTCATCGAGACCATGCCGGATCTGACTGCCACAGCCATACTCTACGATAGACTTAACGCCAACCAGAAGATAGAAATCCGCTGCGGCATGATGGTCGAGGCTATCATCGGCAAAGATAAGGTTGAGGCAATAGAGCTGGTGGATGTAGCGAGTAATAAAAACGAGACTGTGAAAGTAGATGGTGTGCTGGTGCATATCGGCCTAGAGCCCAACACGCATTACCTAGATGGTATTATTCCGCTTGATGAACAAAGCCAGATAATCGTCGATGAAAAGATGCAGACAGAAGTACCTTATATATTAGCAGCGGGAGACATCAGGGGCGGCTCACCCCGGCAGGTGGTAACCGCGGTGGGTGATGGCGCCATTGCGGCTATTACAGCACAGAGACTCCTTCAGGAAGCTCAAATATAAGGTTCCTGCCCGGTGTAGCCTTTTAGGAAGCTTGGGAGTGACTCTCACTCCTTCCCCTCTGAGAAGCCTCTAGATTAGAGTACACCTCTAAGCCTGGGATCGATGGCATCTCTCACGCCATCCCCAACCATGTTGAAGGCAAATACGACAATCATGATAGCCATTCCAGGAACAAAAGAAAGTATCGGGCGCGTCAGGAGAAATGTGTAGCCATCGTAAACCATACTGCCCCAAGCTGCGGTAGGCGGCTTGATACCGATGCCAAGGAAGCTCAGGCCTGCTTCGGCTAATATAGTCCAACCAATCATCATGGTCATTATTACTATCATCGGTGGAAAACAATTAGGTAAGATATGACGGAAAATAATACGCCGGTTATGGCTCCCCATAGAACGTTCAGCTAGAATATAGTCGGTCTCTCGGATGGATAGAGCCTGACCGCACATTACCCTGGCATAAGGAGGCATCATGCTGATACCGAGGGCCAGCATAATATTGCCGATACCACTTCCGAGCAGTGCCGCAATGGTAAGAGCCAGTAGCACGTAGGGAAAAGACATCAGGGCGTCTATAATTCTCATAATTATCGCGTATGTTAGACCGCCGTAATATCCGGCGACTATCCCTAGTACCATGCCGATCGTCGCCGAGATACTAAGCGCAACCACACCAACTAAAATCGCCGTCTGTGAACCATAGATTAACCGACTTAGCGTATCTCTACCAAGAACATCAGTGCCAAGGAGGTGGGACTTACAGGGCTGAAGTAAAATGTTGTCTAAATCCTGCTCGTAGGGATCGTAAGGAGCAAGCCACGGTGCGAAAATGGCGGTTATGATGAACACAAGGACAACGATACTACCAAAGACAACCAGTGGTCGACCAAAGAATACCCTGCTGAAGCGTCTTAACGCCTTGACACGGGGTGACATCTCTCTCGTTTCTTTATTCAGGGTATCGTTTGCGGTCATACTTCTCGTCTCCTTATCCGAACCGCACTCTAGGATCAAGCCAACCATAGGAAAGGTCTACGATGAGGTTTGAGAAGACCACTAACAATGCCGCCAATAACATAACGCCCTGTACCACTGGGTAATCATGGGCAAAGATGCTTTCCACCGACAACCTACCCAGACCGGGAATACTGAAAATGGTTTCGATAAATACGGCACCGCCAATCATCTGGCTGACAGCCATGCCCTGAAAGCTTACCACCGGAATGAGGCCATTTTTTAAGGCATGTTTAGCAATTACTAGCCTCTCTGTCAAGCCTTTAGACCACGCGGTCCGGATATAGTCCTGATACATGACTTCGAGCATACTCGAGCGTGTTAGACGCATTGCCGACGCGATAGGGGGAATGGACAGGCAGAAGACTGGCATGATTATCTGTTTTGTACTCAGCCAAAAGTCGTCGAAAGGTGAGGTATAACCAAAAATTGGCAACCAATTGAGTTTAAGACCGAATACGTACATCATTAAAATACCGAGCCAAAAAATGGGTATAGTTACTCCCAGATTACCAAAGGCAGTTACTATATTGTCTATCCAGCTACCCCGTCTTGCCGCTGCTATAACACCGCCCAGTATGCCGATTATGTTACTACTGATAATGGCTAGAATCCCTAGATGGAAGCTTATAGGAAGTCTTTCTTTCAGGTCATCTATTACTTTATCCCGACGGACGATGGAGCTCCCTAGGTCACCATGAAAAAGGTTGATTACCCAATCGGCATACTGCTCGTATAAAGGTCTGTCCAGCCCCAACTCATGTCTCTTGAATTCAACTTCCTCTATCGAGACCATCGACATGCTCTCTTTGGAGAGGTACATTAGAATAGGATCGCCTGGCAGCATACGCATCGCTAAGAAAATAATCAAGCTGACTATTACCAAAACAAGTAAGGCCTGTAACAGCCTACGAATGATGTATGTTGTCATCGTTATCTTTTTGCCCTCGTTGACAGCTAAGCTACGTATCAACGACCCACTGAGAAAGGTTATGGGTCAGCGAATCTCTGAATCCAGATATAAGATTCTTTATAACGTCGGCCCATCCTGCTTCGAGAAAGGATTACACCCTCAATTACTAGAATATATCGATGGGCCGACTTATTTTATTAAAAATTCAATGAATATTAGACCTACTCTATCCAGGCGCTTTCTTCCATCCAGGAGTACACCGAGATAGTCCAGGGCGGGATATCGAAAAGTATATTTTCCCCCTCATGAACACCCTCTTGAAGGAAACACCTGTTAGAAAGCTCCCAATAGCCAATGGCTATTAGTTCTTTAGAGAGCATTCCGAATGCATCTCGCACCTTATCTACTTCAACTGTAGTCGTCGAAATTGCCTCGTTGTACAACTCTCTGAATCCCTCAGGATACGCTACGCTAATAAATTTATCACCTGCCCAGTAGGATTTTAGACTTGCTGTGGGGGTCGCGCCGACTCCATGCTTTTCAGCCAGCAGACCATCCCAGCCTGAATTGTAGACATAATCGGAATATTTTCCGTACTCCACCATTTCAATCTCAGCCCGTATTCCTACTTCACCGAGGAAGCGTTGTATCGCGACCACAGTATCCTTGGTGGTGGTATAAGGATTCGGGATAATCTTGGTATCGAATCCGTCAGCATAGCCCGCCTTCTCCAGCAGTTCCCTTGCTTTATCAGGATTATATTCGTGTCTCTCTAGGTCGGGAGAGTAGTACTTACTGGCATCCGATATGATTTGGTACGCCGGTTTCGCAAAGCCAAAGCCAGTTGCATTGACTATCGCTTCTTTATTAATGGCATACTCTACTGCCTGACGTACTCTGATATCGGCAAAGGGCGAATCAGGATTATTGCTGGAGGGAATAAGTACGTCAACCGCGCCACCCATTTGCTCTGTAGTGACGTAGTCATACCCTGACTCTTGCAGTTCAGCCGCCAGAGGTCCGGCAGGTAAGGCACCTATCTCATGGAGTTGTCCTGCCTTGAAAGCCATTTGTGCTGTCACCGGGTCCCCGATAATAATTAATTCTAATCCGTCAAGATATGGCTTTCCTTCCTGCCAGTAGTCGTTGTTTTTTTCGTAAACGGCGTTAACATCCCGCTGGTAACTAACGAACTTGAAGGGACCTGTGCCCACGGGATGTGTTCTTGCCCACTCAATACCATTCTCCTCAAACGCTGTTGGCGATATAATCTGGGATTGTTTGCCTGAAAAAGCATTGGCCAGAATCGCGTTGTCGAATTCTTTGAGATTGATTCTGACGGTGTAATCGTTAACAACGTCTACCGAAGTCCATGCCGCTGCACCGGCGAGCTTTGCTTCCATCCATTTATCCAGATTCCACTTGGCCGCCGTAGCGTTCCAATCTGTCCCATCGTGAAACTTGACGCCTTTACGCAGATTGAGTGTGATAGACATATGGTCAGGAGCAATTTCCCAGCTTTCCGCCAGATACGGTTGCATCTCACCGGTCATTTCCTGTAACATCATACGTTCAAGGGAAGGCTCACCGAAAGCAGTGCCTAAAGGATTCATTTCCCATGGCACGCCAATAGGACACCCAGGATCTCCAAGCATCCACCTTTTCATGACGCCGCCATACTGTGGTTCTAGTTTAGTCGTCGGTGCGGTAGTCGCTGCGGTAATCGGAGCTGTCGTCGGTGCGGTTGTCTCTTCTGGTTCACCGCAACTTCCGAGAACCATGACAACTGCAAGTATGATTATTAACGGGATTAGTAACAGTTTTTTCATTTTATCCTCCTCGGTAATTGTACATCTGTGCTTGTTTTTGTGTCCAACCAAGTGCTACATAATTCACCTCCTCCGCCCGAATATGGAATTATATTTTTAATTTAATAATACAAAGCTAGTACCTGATATATGTCGGCTTAATGTCTCGGTACTTTTCCACAAGATTGTCCCAGTCTGGCGGCAGCTTTATTTTCTTAGTTACGTAGCTGTTTCCGGGTAAGCCTCCGGCGCTATGGAGAGAAGCCATAAAGGCACCCGGCCCGCCAGCGACGATAATCATAACGTTATCGGGATTCTGGATAAGACGTATGGGATCCATCGGGTTTAAAGCCAAGGATAATGAAGAATCCTTTCCTATAATCCCCCTACCGCCGTAGAGGTATTGGCGAAGGCGATAGAAGGGTGCGGTAGTATTTTCCGATATAAAGGCTTTGATTTCCTGTTTTCCCCAGCCTTTCTTGGCGAGAGCCTTTGCATGGGACGGAATGATGATAAAGCAGTTAAATCCCCCTATAGTCTGGCACGGATTGGCATTGTAGACCACAGTGCTCAAGATACCCCTGGCATCCGTACCGTAAGCAAGCATCTGGTTAAAGGTCTGGGGGAAGAAAAGAGTAATAGTGCTGTCCCCTTTTTTAAAGCCACGTTCTACCTGCAGCGGATCCCAAGGACTGTCTTCCTCATTCTCGGCAATTACCAGGGTATACTTACCCGGATTGCCGAGAACGCCCATGTCTTCTATCCCTTTACGTATACCGCCGATGTTTTTTATGATGAGGCCCAAGGCGCGTCCGATAGTGGCGTTGGCTATATCTCCCGGACTCAGAGCACCGGAGCCACTATTGATATTCAGGTCATGGCGTAAGGGGCCATTGACAATCCAGAACGGCGCCCACGAGCCCGTACTGACACCATATGTACCAAAGGCAGAGTAGGGATCCAAGATAGCTTCCACCCCGGCTATCAGTAGTGGCATGGCAGTTGGCAGAGCCCCGGCCATGACGGCGTTGATGGCTATCTTTTCCACCGTGGCCTTGCCTGACCGCGGTATAATCTTGCCGACTATGTGGTCGGCTGGCAGCTCCGTGCCGGTGAGCATTTCGGTTACGGATTCTTCGGTAGGGGGTATTATGGGCAATCCATCCGTCCATCCCCTTTTGTAATAAAACTGGTTGACTTCTTCCAGTCCACCTCTAAAAATAATTTTCGGAGTTTTTTCGACTTCTTTTGGCTTTGGAGACTTCTCTTCCTTCGTCAATGGTCTGGTCAGTCCTGCCACGATATCGTCCATCGCTGCACTGATACCGACTTCAATCTCCTCCGGGACACTACACTCACATGGGACAGACTGCGGGATAATCCTTATGCCGGGCATACCTTGGTTCGATGCAGCTGACTCGGCATCCATGGCGAAGCTCTCATTCACCAGCACCACCGCTGGTTTATTTCTTTTCTCCTCGGCAATGGCATCGTACACAAGGTACTTGGTGCACGACCCTCAGTCGCCGACGGCATTTATAACGGTATCAACCTCTTTAATCCATTGGTCAAAGTTGGCTTTTTCCTCGGAATCGTCAATGCAGATATTGTGTAAAAAGACAAAATTACTGGTCTGTATCGAGGGATATTTTTCCTTCAATTTCGCTTCGACTACGGATAATATAGGTTTTGCCCCTGGTTTAAAATTACAAAAGAGCCCAATCTTCTTACCTACCAAGTTGGCTATCCGGGGTGAAATACCCCTCAGCGATACCGGGTCTACATCGGCCCAGGGGCTGAGTGCATCGTAATGACCGTTTGAGTTTGTCTTCATCTGATGTGACCTCCCCATTAAAGGTTACTGGTTTAGAAAACGATTACGTTGCGTAATACCTCGCCTTTTTCCATAGACTCTATTGCCTCGTTAATCCTGTCCAGGGGATACCGGCCGCTGATAAGCTCCTCCAATTTGAGAGCCCCTTTATGATATAGTTCCACATAGCGAGGAACATCCACGGTCAACCGTGTCGAGCCCAAAGCGCAGCCGGTAATCATGCCCTCATTTCCGATGAAATCGGTGGCCGTGAAAGAAAATTTATCCATGGATACCCCGACGATGACTTCCAGGCCGCGCGGACCTAGCATTGAAAAACCTTGACGTACGGCGGCAGCGCTGCCGACCGTTATGAAAACGTAATCGGCCCCCCTTCCGCCTGTCAGCTGTTTGACGGCATTAACGGGATCCTTCTCTTTGGCGGAATTGACGGTATGGGTCGCCCCGAAATTCCGTGACATCTCCAGCTTGCTGTCCAGGATATCCACCCCGATAATGGGGTAGGCCCCGGAATATAACGCTCCCTGTAAGGCGTTGACGCCGACGCCGCCCGTGCCGATGACGACGACACTGCTAAGGGGCTTAACCTGGGCACGGTTGACCACCGCCCCGAATCCGGTGACGACGCAGCAACCCAGCATAGCTGCCTGGTCCAGGGGCACATCATCGGGGATTTTCACCACATTGTATTTGTGGATAGTGGTATATTCGGCAAAGCCGCCCACCGGGCCGGCAAGCGGCGTCAGCGGCTCTCCCTGCCGGTTACGGTGATGGGCCCGCCAGGGGGCCGCATTGGAGCACAGGTGGCGGAGACCTAAAACGCAATTCTTGCAGGTGCCGCAGCCCGATGGCATCACCGAGAAGACAACGTGGTCGCCGGGCTTGACCGACGTTACATTTTCTCCCACCTCTTCCACATAACCGGCCGATTCGTGACCGGGTATGCCGGGCAACCTGGCGGGGAACTCTCCTTTGATGGTGAGGATATCACTATGGCAGATGCCTGTCGCGGCGATTCGAACTTTCACTTCATCTTTATCCGGCGGATAAACTTCCACCTCTTCTATTACTAAGGATTCACCTTGTTTGTAACAGACTGCCGCTTTCATAATCACCTCCGCAGTAAAAAAGCCACTAATGAATTCAAAACTCTTGAAATGTATATCGTATACGAATATCTAGTAAGATATGACTTAAATAATAATATCATCGTTTCTTGTTTGTCAATATTCCAAAAAGCCTTAAAATCCGTTAATTCAAGAAATTTCCATCATGCCGATTGACGGAGGTCGCATCAAGTCGGGGAGGAGGGAGCCCGACTTGATGCTTTTCACCCCAGCCTACTTAGAATTTAGAAAATAATCACATTACGTATTGCCCGGCCTTTTTCAAAGGATTCTATAGCCTCATTAATTTGTTCCAAGGGATATCGCTTGGTGATAAGTTCATCCAGTTTGAGACGTCCCGCCTGATAAAGGGACACGAGAGCAGGAATATCCACAGACAATCGCGCCGACCCCAGCATGCAACCGGCTAACATTCTCTCACCGTCAACCAGATTCATGGCCCCTATAGGTAGATTGCCCCCGCTCATGCCGACGATGACGGTCATGCCGCGTTTGCCTGACATCAGAACGCCAAGACGTAAGGCATCACTATTCCCGACGGTAATGAATGCGTAATCGGCCCCCCGCCCCCATGTCAACTCCTTCACCTTCTTGACGGGGTCTTCTTCCTTGGTCGTGTTTATTGTATGCGTGGCCCCAAAAGTCCGGGCTGCTTTTAGCTTGCTATCCAAGATATCCACCGCGATAACCGGATACGCTCCCGAGTAAGCCGCCCCCTGTATAGCATTGAGTCCAACGCCGCCGGTTCCCATGACGACAACGCTTTCCAGTGGCTTGACCTTGGCGCGGTTAACCACAGACCCGAATCCCGTCATAACGGCACAGGAAAGGAGTGCCGCCCGGTCTATGGGCATATCCTCGGCAATTTTCACTATCTGGTATTCAGAGACAACGGTATACTCGGCGAAGCCGCCTACCGGACCGGCCATCGGCATAATGCCCTCACCTTTCTTGGTAAGATGATGAGGCTGCCACGGCACCGCATTGTCGCACAGGTGAGGAATCCCGATATTACAATAGTAGCACTGCCCACAACCTTTCGTCGTTACTGTTACTACTACCGGATCACCGGGCTTGACCGACGTGACGTTCTCTCCTACTTCTTCCACATAACCTGCTGACTCATGACCAGCCAAGCCGGGCACTTTAAAGGGGACATCACCGTTTAAGAAATGGAGATCACTATGACAGATGGCTGTTGCGGAAAGGCGGATTTTCACTTCGCCTTTCCCGGTTGGTACTATATCTACATCCTCCACTACTAATGGTTTACCCTGTTCATAACAGACTGCTGCTTTCACATTTACCTCCGTCTTTCTTCTAAATAACACCCTAGCACTACGCAAATACTACCCAAATAACCGAATGACGGTTGTTGTACAAATCTAACTATCCTCTTTCTGGTATATATTCGGCTATCAATCTCACGACCCAACCCCGGCTATATCACTCAGCTTGTTGCCGGGGCTGAACCGTGTTATAAACATCACTCTATATTATTATTGTTCCATCCACACATTCTCACAAGGGATGAAGGGCGGGATATCGAAATTGATATCCGGCTCATGAACACCATCGGCAAGGTAAGCACGTGGTATAACTTCTTGGAAAGGAATGACTAATGCTTCCTCATAGAGCATCTCCAGCACTTTTTTCACCTTATCGGGCTCTGTATAAGTTGTCGCCAGAGCCTCGTCGTATGCCTCCCTGAATCCCTCGGGGTACAGGAGGCTGGGGAATATGAAACCTGACCAGTAGTACTTGAGGCCCTTGGTAAGACTCGGGAAGAGGCCGGTCTTTTCAGCCAGAATACCTGACCACCCGTTTGCATACATAGCCTGCATGTATGTACCCATCTCCACAAATTCCAGTTCGGCTGTAATTCCAACCTCACTGAGAAACTGCTGTATTGCCACGAAAGGGTCTCTGGCAAGCGGCCCAGGGTCTGGCATAATAATGGTATTGAATCCACTACCTAAGCCCGCAGCCTCCAACAGTTCCCTCGCCTTATCAGGATTATATGTGCGGGGCTGCACCTCAGGTATATAGGCGGGTGAATCAGGAGGTGCAAGTTGGTAGGCGGCTCTGGTAGAACCAAAACCTGTCGCCTTCGTGAGTGCCTCCTTGTTAATGGCATACTCTATCGCCTGGCGCACCCTTTTATCGGTAAACGGGGAATCCGGGTCCACATTATTGAATATGAGCGCATCTATGGTGGACAACCTCGGTGCTTCGACGTATTGAAAGCCTGCTGCGTCTAGATCGGCCGTAATACTGCTCGCCGGGAATGTCGTTTCGTGTATCTCCCCCGTCTTTAAAGCCATGGAGCGTGTAACATTATCTTGGATGATGACAGTGCGTATTCCGTCAAGATAAGGCTTACCTTCCTGCCAGTAGCCGTCGAACTTTTTATATTCAAGAGAGACATCACGCTGATAACTGGCAAACTCGAACGGGCCTGTCCCGACCGGATGATAGCGGGCCCACTCTATGCCGTTATCCTCGAACGATGTGGGCGATATCATTTGGGCGTTCCAAGCTCCCAGGGCCGTAACTAAAACGGTATTATCGAATTTGCTGAGATTTATCTTTATTTGATACTCGCTAACAACATCCACCGAGCTTAACTCCGATACCGCACCAATTTTCGCTTCCATCTGTTTATCTAAGTTCCACTTGGCCGCTTCGGCGTTCCAGTCTGTCCCATCATGGAACTTGACATTCTGCCTCAGGTTTACGATGATATGCATCTTGTCGGCAGTGATTTCCCAGTCTGTGGCCAGATAGGGATGCAGATTCCCCTCGCCATCCTCGAAAATCATCTTTTCGAGGGCGGGGAGAGCGGCACTATGGCCCCCAGGATTCATTTCCCATGGCACACCGAAAATGCCGGGGTCATAAGACCCGCCCCTGATCAGGATACCCCCATACTGGGGGCCTACCGGTTCAGGTTCGGTTGTGGGAGCTGTGGTTGCGGGAGTTGTGGTTGTGGGAGATGTGGTCGTGGGAGCTGTGGTTGTGGGAGCTGTGGTTGTGGGTACAGTAGTCTCCTCTGGTTCACTACAGCTGCCCATAACCAGACCAATAGCTAAGATAACCGCTAATGACATTAAAACCAGCCTTTTCATTGTGTGCTCCTCCTTATCCTATTTATACTCATGGCCTCTTGTATGTCGCTTTGCTGACTACACAATTCACCTCCCTGCCGATCATTGCAGATAGAATTCAGGTTTGCTCCTACATGATTTTTGCTTTAAATACTTCACGATGGAACTTAATACCTGGCGTACGTGGGTTTCAGTCCCTTGTACTTTTCAACCAGGCTCTCCCAGTTGGCCGGTAAATTCAGTTTCTTGGTTAAAAAATTCACCTCTTTAAACCCCGCCCATTCAAACAT
>CAZCZJ010000022.1:0-28964 GCA_964503235.1 uncultured Dehalococcoidaceae bacterium
TACCGACGACGCTCCTGGCGCAGGTGGACAGCAGCATCGGCGGCAAGACGGCGGTAGACCACGGTCGACTTAAAAACATGATTGGCGCCTTCTACCAGCCTCGAATTGTCGTTGCTGATGTCGATACCCTGAAAACCCTGCCCGAAGAGGAGTTTGCCAGCGGCATGGCGGAAGTCATCAAGCACGCCGCTATCCTGAGCAAAGACCTGTTCGACTATATAGAGAAGAATATAGAAAAAGCCCGGTCGCTGGATACCGCCGTGCTGGAGGAGATTGTCTCCAGAAATGCGCAGCTAAAGGCTAAGGTCGTCGCCAAGGATGAAAAAGAGTCCGACCTTCGGGCTGTCCTTAACTTCGGTCACACGGTCGGCCATGCCGTCGAGGCTGTTTCCGGTTTCGGCTTAAAGCACGGCCAGGCGGTGGCTATCGGTATGGTAGCGGAAGCAATGATATCCAATCGTGTGGGTAAGCTTAAAGAAGCTGATGTTATCAGGCTGAAGCAGGTTATTAATAAAGCCGGTCTACCCATCAATGTCCCTGCCCTTGATATTAATGAGGTAATGACGGCGATGCGGCACGATAAAAAAGTCACCGGCAATAAGATAAGGTTTGTCCTGCTTAATGCCATCGGGGATGCTTACATCACTGACGATGTCAGCCCTTCCCTGGTGGAGGAGGTGTTGTTAGGTCATGGATAATATACAACTTTGTGTAGCCATTACAAACAATGATATCGAAGCGGTGAAAAAAGTCGCTCCGCTGGTCGACCTTTTTGAAGTTCGTATCGACCTTATCGGCGAAGGCTGGCAGGAGCTTGCGGGGCACCTGGCCAAGCCCTGGATAGCCTGCAATCGTAAAACAGACGAAGGCGGCAACTGGCGTGGCAGCGAAGAAGAACGTACCGGAAAGCTTTTAAAGGCCGTTGAGCTGGGCGCCAACATTGTCGATATTGAACTGAGTACCCCGGGCGTCACGGGACTGGTCAGGCAAATAAAAGGGGAAGCCGAATGCCTGCTTTCCTATCATAACCTGGAAGGAACGCCGCTTCTGGAGGAGATGAAGGATATTGTCCGCCAACAGCGGCATGCCGGTGCCGATATCTGCAAGGTCGTGACCACCGCCCACGAATTGACGGACAATATCGCCGTTCTCGAGCTTATCCGGGAGTTTCCGGACTTGAAGGTTGTTTCCTTTGCCATGGGGTGGGCGGGACAGCTGTCCCGCGTGCTCTGTCCGCTGGCCGGGGGTTATTATACCTACGCCTCGGTCGAAGAGGGTAAAGAGTCTGCTACCGGGCAGTTACCGGCCAAGTTATTACGCGAGATATACCGGTTGGTAAAAGGATAATAATAATATTAAATAAGGTAGTATCAGTGATATGAATATTTCCGGTAAAACAAAAATATGCGGCTTAATCGGCGACCCCGTCGAGCATACGATGTCGCCGGTAATGCATAACGCCGCCTTTGACAAATTAAGCCTCGACTATGCCTACCTGCCTTTCCGCGTAAAACCGGAGGAATTACCCCAGGCGGTCAGCGGCCTCAAAGCCCTTAACGCTACAGGTTTTAACGTTACCATTCCGCACAAGGTCGCCGTAATTCCGCTGCTGGATGAGCTCGACCCCCTGGCGGAGAAAATCGGCGCCGTCAATACGGTGGTGAACGATAACGGCGTGCTCAAGGGCTATAACACCGATGCCTCCGGCTTCTTACAGGCATTGCTGGAACGCGAGGTGGAGCCGAAAAGTATGAATATCGTCCTGCTGGGTGCCGGCGGTGCCGCGCGCGCTATCGCCTACATCCTATCCGAATGGAACGCACGCCTTACCATCCTGAACCGCCGCGAGGAACTCGACTGGGCCAAGGCGATTGCTGCCAATATCCGGAAAGACCTCGGGAAAGATATCGAAGTCTTCGAGCTTCTTCCCGCCCATCTGGCGGCGGCTCTGGAACCAGCCGATATTCTGGTCAATGCCACCAGCGTCGGCATGAGCCCGAACAGCGGTATCAGTCCCGTTCCGGCACAGTTAATGAAGTCGGGGCTGGTAGTCGTTGACATCGTTTATAATCCCGTCAGGACAAAATTACTGCAGGATGCCGCGGCGGCCGGTGCCGTGACTGTCGAGGGACTTGATATGCTGGTCTGGCAGGGTGCCCTGGCTTTCGAAAAATGGACGGGTAAAAAACCTCCCTTCGATTTGATGAAAGAGGTTGCTCTCAGCGAGCTGGAGAAAAATGAAAAGTAGCATCGCTTTAATAGGTTTCATGGCGACGGGTAAAACGGCGGTGGGTAAAGCCCTAGCGGAACGACTGGGCAAGGAGTTCGTCGAGACGGATGCCCTGATTGAAAAGAAAGCTGGCAAGTCCATTCCCGAAATATTCAGCCGGGACGGTGAGATAGCTTTTCGCGAGCTTGAGATTGAAATTATCAAGGAAATCGCCACGAAACATAATGCCGTTATCGCCTGCGGCGGCGGTATCGTCCTCAATAAAATAAATGTTGACCGCCTGGCGAAAAAATGTATTATAATAAATCTTAAAGCGTCCCCGTCGGTGATAGATATGCGGATGTCCGGTGATAAAGATAACCGGCCTCTCCTCGCTGTGACCGACCGCCTGGCCCAGATAAAAGAGCTTCAAGATTATCGGCGGCCTTATTATCAGCGGGCGGCCGACTTTGAGATAAATACATCACGGTTAAATATTAAGGGAGTCGTTAATAAAATAATAGAGAAGTTGAAAGATTATGCAGATTACGGTAAATAAAAGCGATTTAAAAGGAAGCGTTAAAGTACCTTCGTCTAAAAGCCAGACGATACGGGCTTTGATGTGCGCCGCCCTGTCTAATGGTGAGAGCGTGCTGGAGAATCCCTTGGTATGTGAAGATACCGAAGCAACTGCCGATGTTCTGGGACAGGTGGGGATTGACATCCAGCGGGGAGATGGTTCATGGCGGGTCAGGGGTGGTACTTTCCGCGCGCCGTCGGAGGACTTATACTGCGGCGAATCGGCAACTACCCTGAGGTTCATGACGGCAATCTGTTCTATTATTCCCGGTAGATGCCGCTTGGTGGGGGGCCCCTCTCTTTCCAAACGGCCGGTCAGGTCGCTGGTAGAGGCATTAGCCAGGCTGGGGGTCACCTGCTCGCTCGAGGGCAAGACCACGCCCCCGGTAACCGTGGAGGGCGGCACCCTTTTAGGCGGAGCAACCGAATTGCCGGGGAATATCAGTTCCCAGTTCATTTCGGCGCTGCTGCTGGTAGCCCCTTTTGCCCAGCAGGAAGTACAAATCAGGTTGACTTCACAATTAACCTCCCGTCCCTATCTCCTCATGACGACCAGGTGCCTCAAGAAGTTCGGCATCAATGTGAGCACTTCTTTTGATAAATATGTTGTCCCCAGGCAGACCTACCAGCCTGCGCATTTTCCCGTGGAAGGCGATTGGTCTTCGGCTTCTTATTTCCTGGCGATGGGGGCTTTATCCGAAGGAATTGAGGTTGAAAATATCACCACCGCCAGTGTCCAGGGCGACCGGGTGATTCTGGACGTTTTAAGGAATATGGGGGTAAAGGTCAGGGTTGCCGGAAACACTGCTTCCGTGAACAAGGGTGGCCTGAAGGCAGTCCATGCCGACCTTTCCGACTGTATTGACCTGCTGCCGACGGTAGCCATCCTGGCGGCTTTAGCCGAGGGTACCAGTGAGTTCACCGGCATCGAGAGGGCCAGGATTAAGGAGTCGGACCGGGTAGCTGCGGTAAAAGAAGGACTGGAAAAAGTAGGCGTAAAGGTGCGTGAAGAAAGGAATCGGATTACTATTACAGGTATGGCAACGAAGCAGCCGACCGATGAAGAAAAAGAAGAATCCGGGGAGGACGACGAAAACAAGACCAAAGAAACCGCCGAGGAGAAGCGTGCACCGGTTACTATTAATAGCTATAAAGACCATCGCATTGCCATGGCTTTCGCGATACTCGGTTGCGCCCGGGGTGATATCACCATCACTGACGCCGAATGTGTCGCCAAGACGTATCCCGGTTTCTGGGAATCGCTGAAAAATATCGGCGGTAAGGTGGAGACACATGAGTAACAGCATTGGTAAATTATTCACCGTAACCAGTTACGGCGAGAGCCACGGTAAATGTATCGGCGTTATCGTTGACGGTTGTCCCGCCGGACTGGCTATCGCCGAAACCGATATCCAGAATGAGGTAGATAAAAGACGTCCCGGCGAAAGTCCGGCAGCTACGGACCGACGTGAAAAGGACAGGGTGGAAATCCTGTCGGGTATCAGCAGTGGACTCACCACCGGCGCTCCCGTTTGCCTGCTGATACGCAATGAAGATATCGACGACAGCGATTACGAAAAAATCCGGTACAAGCTGCGTCCGGGCCACGCCGACTATACCGCCCATGTTAAGTACGGCGGTTACCACGACTGGCGGGGTGGGGGCAGGTTTTCCGGTCGGATTACCGCTGGCTTTGTCATGGCTGGCGCCGTGGCTAAGAAAGCCTTGAGTACCATCGGCGCCGAGATTATCGCCCATACCGTGGAAATCGGCGGTATTGCCGCCAGGGCCGTTGACTTGGCTGAAATAATGAAAAATTCCTTAATAGACCCTCTCCACTGCGCTGATTCGGCAGCCTCGCAAAGGATGACCGAGCTTATCGCAAAAGTGAAGGAAGAAGGTGACAGTCTCGGTGGTATTATCGAGGGTATCGCCGTTAACGTACCCATAGGCCTCGGTGAGCCGGTCTTCGATAACCTGGACGGTGAGCTTGCCAAAGCGCTGCTGTCTATCCCGGCCGTAAAAGGCGTCGAGTTCGGCGCCGGTTTCTCCGCGGCGCGCCTGAAGGGCTCGCAGAACAACGACCCCTTCCGCGTTGAAGGAGGAAGAGTCATCACGACCACCAATAACTCCGGTGGTATCAATGGCGGGATAAGCAACGGTATGCCGCTGGTGGTCAGGGTTGCCGTCAAGCCTACTTCATCAATTGCCATCGAGCAGGAATCCGTGGATATTAGTACAATGGAAAATACGACCATAACCGTCGGTGGCCGGCATGATGTCTGCATCGTGCCCAGAGCCGTCGTCGTCGTGGAAGCGATGATGGCGGTAACGCTGTGTGATTTTGCCATGAGGGCGGGAATTATCCCGAGGGTGATAAAATGAACCTGGACGATTTAAGGAAGAAAATCGACGAAATAGATAACCGCATCGTTGAGCTCATCAGCGAAAGAATCCGGGTAGCCGAGGATATCGGGCAGGACAAGAAGGAGAAGAATAAGCTCATCGAAGACCGGGAGAGAGAGCGCCGGGTGCTGAAACACGTCAGGGAACTGGCGCGTGATAATAACATCAGTCCCAACGATATCGAGGGGATTTACCGGCAGATAATCGAAGTCAGCAAAAAAATACAGTCGGTGAAGGTCGCCTTCCAGGGCGAGCCGGGGGCCTACACCGAAGAGGCCGCTTTCTGGTTCTTCGGCAAACTGACCGAAGGTTATCCCTGTAATACCCTCGATGAGGTCTTCGAGACTGTCGAAGTGGGCGACGTGCCCTTTGCCGCCGTCCCGGTAGAAAACTCGCTCGAAGGCAGTATTACCCGGGCTTACGACCTCCTCCTCGATTCGCCCCTGATGATATGCGGCGAGACGGAGCTTCGTATCAGCCATTGCCTTATCGGCGGTCCCGGGGCGACGCTGGATAGCATTAAGAAGGTCTATTCCCACCCGCAGGCTCTCGGCCAGTGCCGTAATTTCTTGAGCCATCTCGATTGCGAGTTAATTCCCGAGTCCGATACTGCCGGCAGCGTCAGGATGATTAAGGAGCAGAACCTGAGCGACAGCGCCGCTATTGCCAGCGCCCGTGCCGCCGAGATATACGGCATGAAGGTAATCGCCAAAGAAATCGAGGACAACCCGCATAACTATACGCGCTTTTTCATCCTCTCCAAGGAAGACGCCGCGCCTACCGGCAACGATAAGACATCTATCGTGTTTTCCTTGAAGCATAGACCGGGGGCGCTCTACGACTGCCTCAAGGAGTTCGCCGCCAGCAATATTAACCTCACCAAGCTGGAGTCCCGCCCGACGCGCCATCAGCCGTGGGAATATAACTTCTACATGGATATCTCCGGGCACCACCAGGACGCAGAAATCCAGGCTGCCCTGCAAAAGCTTGACGAATTATCCATTTTCATCAAGGTCCTGGGCTCTTACCCCCGGATGAAATGATTCTCCGTTTATTACATTCTTTATCATAATAACAGGCTTCAGAGTGATATGAAGACTACAGAAAAACGTGTCGCCATCATCGGTGGTGCCGGCAAGATGGGACGCTGGCTGTCCCGCTTTCTGCTGGAAGATGATTTTAAGGTTGTCATCGCCGATGCGGATGAAAAAAGTCTTGCGGATGCCGGTCGCCGACTCGGTGTCGGTATTGCCGGGAATAATGTCGAGGCTCTTCGGAGCGCCGACTATATTCTGCTTTGCGTACCCGTGGAAAACATCGAAGAGGTTCTTAAAGAGATAGGTATCAACGTACAATCTGACCAGGCGGTTATCGATATCACCTCCACCAAAGAACGCCCCGTCGAACTTATGCACCGTTATATCGGGAATAGTCGGGTACTCGGCGCCCATCCGCTCTTCGGGCCGGGAGCTGGCAGCATCGCCAATAAGAACGTTGTCCTTACCCCCACCGATGATAAAGAAGCGGCGTTAGCTGACAAAATCACCGGTTACCTCGAGGCTAAGGGTGCCCGGGTCAGCCGGATGTCGCCGCAGGAGCACGATGAGACGATGAGCCTCGTCCTCGGACTGTCTCACTTCATCGCGCTGGTCGCTGCCGATACTCTCCTCAGTTCCGGTGAAATCAGACCAATGGAGACCTCGGGGAGCTCTACCTACAAAGTGCTGTTAACGCTTATCGAGAGTGTCCTCTCGGAAGACCCCGAGCTTTACGCGTCTTTACAGATGAGCCTGCCCAAAGTAACCCATTTCGAGGAGCTGTTCCGCGGCAAGACGGCGGAATGGGCTGACCTTGTGGCGGGGAAGAACCGTCGGGAATTTGCGGAGAGGATGAAAGCCCTTAAAAGTAAGCTTCAAAAAGTTGCTCCCGACTTCGTAAAGTCCTACGAAAAGATGTACCGGATAGTGGAAGGGCTATAGCTCTCTAATATTATCTGTAACCTTTTTATGTTTTTCTCCCACTATATAGTATAAAGATGTTGGCAGGTGCTCTTTTGCAGGAAAAAACGGATGTAGAACTGGTGGCGCTGGTACGCCGGGGTGATAAGGATGCCTTCGGTATTCTCACGCAGCGGTACCATACGCTTGCCAGGCGCCTGGCGATGCGATTGGTCGCCCGGGACGACTTAGCGCAGGACCTGGCCCAGGAGGCTATGCTGCAGGCTTATCTCTCCCTCGACCGACTGCGTGACCCGGCCAAGTTTAAATCATGGCTGTATGGTATTGTCTTGAACGTTTGCCGCAGCCACCTTCGGGACCGGGAAATAACTTTCTTCTCTCTGGAAGCCATGATGGGCGGTCTGCAATTATTTGCCGTACCCCTTATCGATGTACCCCTTTCCCCGGAGAAAATCACCGAGGAGCGTGAGTTGCATGAAATCGTTCTGGACGCCGTCAATACGCTCCCTCCCCGGGACAGGGACGCCACGCTCCTGTTCTATTATGCTCAGCTGAGCCTGCGGGAAATTGCGGCGGTGCAGGGCATATCCCTGGGTGCCGTTAAGGTTCGCCTCCACCGCGCCCGCCAGCGTCTTAAGGATAAACTGCTGTTGCAGCACCCGGAAATTTTACCGGGTGAAAGAAGGAGGAAGAAAATGGTTAAGGTCACTATTGCTGATGTGATTCATGTGGAACAAAAGGAAGTCCAGGGACCGCCGGCCAGTCCTTATGTAATTGTGCTTTATGACGAAGCCGGCAGACGCCTGATGCCAATATGGATAGGTCCCAACGAAGGAGAGTGTATTGCCATAGGCTTAAGTGATTTTGCCACGCCGCGACCGTTGACGTACAACTTTTTCACCAGCCTGCTTCAGGGTATCAATACCCGGCTGGCCGAGGTACGTGTTGTCGCATTGAAAAAAGACACCTACTATGCGGTCGTTAAAATGCGTTGCGGCAAGAAGACGAGTGAAATTGACGCGCGCCCGAGTGATGCCATTGCGCTCGCGGTCCTCAACGATGCTCCTATCTTTGTCGCCGAAGAAGTACTCGAAGCCACCGGGTTAAAAATCCCGAAGACAGTCAAAGGCCAACCGAACCGCCAGGGGGTGGGAAAAATCATCAACAGGATAGGAGAACGGTACCGTCAATATCAGTCCCGGTTGAGTCAAGACATGAAAAAATACCATGAGATGTCTCAAGAAGATAGGGCTAGAAGAAATGAGGAGTTTATAGCCTCAATTTTTAGTAAATAGACGGATTTATTCTTCTGCCTCGTAGGAACTGACGACGAAGTCGAGGTCTTCCTGGAGGGCGTTGAGCTTCTCGTTGGGGAAAAGCTTCTCATCGGCGTCAATCATCAGCTTCGTTTCGCCTCTTTTACTCCCCACGATATGTATTCTCAGGCAATCCCCGCCTTTGGTACTAAAAGTAAGGTTCCCGCGTGAAATAAAGTTGGCTGATTCGTCGGGGATAGTATATGTCTCCTGTTTATTTTCGCCCAGGGTTAATCCCTGCTTCAGGGCAAAGTCTTTTATCTCGGCGTAAAGCAATTCGGGGTTTATATCCGTATATGTTTTTCTTATTTGCATTATCCCATCTCTCTGTTCAGACCGGCTAAAAATTCCACGTTGTTCTCGGACTTGCGCATGCGGTCCAGTACCCGCTCGATAGCTTCGACGAAGTTATTGGAATCATCGGCAATCATGGCTACCATGCGCCGCAGCAGCCATACCTGCTTTAAAGTTTCTCCGTCCAGTAACAACTCCTCGCGCCGGGTACCGCTGCGCTGCATATCTATGGCCGGGAAGGTACGCCGTTCCGAGAGCCGCCGGTCGAGGTGAAGCTCCCTGTTGCCGGTGCCCTTGAACTCCTCGTAAATGAGGTCGTCCATACGACTGCCCGTATCGATAAGGCAGGTGGCGATAATCGTCAGGCTGCCGCCTTCTTCGGTATTGCGGGCGGCTCCGAAGAAACGTTTGGCGGGGTGCAGGGCGGCGGGGTCTATACCGCCCGACAGTGTGCGTCCGCTGGAAGGCATGGCTAAATTATAGGCGCGGGTCATGCGGGTTATGCCGTCCAGCAGGATAACCACGTCCTTGCCGCTTTCTACCAGTCGCTTGGCTCTTTCCAGCGTCAACTCGGCAACGCGGGTCTGGTTTTCGACCAGCTCATCAAAAGTAGCGCCGATAACCTCTCCCTTGACCGAGCGCTTCATATCGGTGACCTCCTCAGGGCGCTCCCCGATGAGGCAGACAATCATGTGAATATCTTCATAGTTGGCGGTAATGGCGGCGGCGATAGACTTGAGCAGCAGAGTTTTTCCCGCTTTAGGTGGTGATACCACCATCCCTCGCTGTCCGCGCCCTATCGGGGCGATAAGGTTAATCAAGCGAGTGGCGAGGTCTTTCGACGTATATTCGAGGTTGATCAGCTTGTCGGGGAAAGTGGGCGTCAGCGAGGTAAAAGGCCGGCGGTTCTTGATGGTATCGGGATTGAGGTTGTTAATCGCCACCACCTGCAACAGGCTGTAGTACTTCTCATTGCTTTTGGGCGGTCTTCCCTGTCCCGTTACCATGTCGCCGTTTCTCAGACCGAAGCGCCGAATCTGCGAGGGCGATATATAGACGTCCGTCTGACTGGGCAACAGGGTATCCTGTCTCAGAAAACCGTATCCGTCGGCCATGATATCCAGGATGCCGCTGCAGAAGATATTCCCCTCCTGTTCGGTTTGACTCTCCAGCAAACGCATGATAATGTCGTGCTTTTTCAGACCAGCCTGGAGAGTAATATCTCTCTCCTTAGCCATATCGACCAGTTCTTCTTTGGTTTTGTGTTCAAGTTCAGCAATGTTCATGATTCCACCTCACTTACCCCGTGTCCGTGTTCGGGCGTGTTTTTTATTTTTGTCCTTTTATTTTTTAGATATACTCTTCCAGTCGGCCAGGAAACGCTTGATGCCGACGTCGGTAAACGGATGTTGTATCATCTGCATTAGTACGTTATAAGGTACCGTGGCGATATGGGCTCCTATCAGGGCAGCCTGCGTGCAGTGCAGCGGATTACGGATACTGGCGGCTATCACCTGGGCGTCGAGTTCGGGATAGTTGTCCAGAATATCCATCACATCCTGGACAACCTGCATGCCGTCCTGTCCGGCATCATCCAGCCGTCCCACGAAAATGCTGACATAGGTAGCCCCGGCCATAGCGCCCAGGAGAGCCTGATTCGCCGAAAAACAGAGGGTCATATTTACCTTGATGCCCTCTTGGCTCAGGACAGACGTTGCCCGGAGTCCGTCGGCGGTAATCGGTATCTTGATATTCACGTTTGGTGCCCAGGAAGCCTTGCGTTTGGCTTCTTTTATCATCGACTTGGCGTCTTCCGTGAGCACTTCTACGGAGACGGGCCCGCTGACTATCGAGCATATTTTCTTGGTAACCGTTTCGTAGTCGGCGGTCGATTCCTTGGAAAGGAGCGTGGGATTGGTGGTAACGCCGCTGATAATTCCCAGCTCGGCGGCTTGCCTGATGTTATCTATATTGGCGGTATCCAGAAATATTTGCATAATTTTTACCTCCTCGAATTACCCGGAGAGGGGTAAAGGCGGCTGGTCTCCTTCACGCAGGGTATCTTTAGCCACGCCGATAAAATCGCGGAACAGGGGATGCGGTCGGCCGGGCCTCGATAGAAACTCGGGATGGAACTGGCAGCTGACCATCCAGGGGTGGTCGGTTAGTTCGCAGATTTCCACCAGTTTATCATCGGGGGAAACCCCGCTGTAGGTCATACCCGCTTTCTGCAGCGGTTCGCGGTATTCGTTATTGAACTCGAACCGGTGCCGGTGACGCTCCTGTATCAGGGGCTGGGCGTAGGCTCTGGCGGCACGGCTACTGTCGACCAGCTTGCAGGGGTAATTACCCAGGCGCATGGTGGCGCCTTTGTCTTTAACATTCTTCTGTTCCGGCAGCAGGTCGATAACCGGATAGCTTGTCGACTTACTGAATTCGGTGGAATTCGGCTCCTTGGAGTTGAAGACGTGACGGGCAAACTCGATAACCATGACGTGCAGCCCCAGGCACAATCCCAGGTAGGGTATCCTGTTTTCGCGGGCGTATCTGGCGGCTTTTATTTTACCCTCGATGCCCCTCTCGCCGAATCCCCCCGGAACGATAATCCCCTGAGCGGTACGCAGTAAGCCTTCGACGTCATTGTTATCGAGGTCTTCAGAGTGTACCCAGAGCAGGTTTAATTCTCTTTCGTGGTAGAGGGCGGCGTGGTACAGCGCTTCTCTGACCGAGTAATAGGCGTCGTTCAACTCGACGTATTTACCCACCAGCGCAATATTGACCGGGTCGCGGGGCGTCTTGATTCGTTCCACCATTTCCCGCCACTGCTCTAGTCTGGCCGGACCCGACTTTATGCCGAGTTTATCGATAATTATTTTTCCCAGCCCGGTCTCTTCGAGTATCAGCGGTATCTCATAAATCGTTTCCACGGTTGGTAGTGGGATAACAGCTTTATTCTCGACATCGCAGAAGAGCGATATTTTATCGGTGATACCCTCGGAAATGGGGTAGTCGCTGCGACATATTATCACGTCGGGCTGGATACCGATGCGCCTTAGCTCATTGACGCTGTGCTGCGTGGGCTTGGTCTTTAATTCTTTGGTGGAGTTCAGGTAGGGGAGAAAAGTGACGTGAATATATAGTACGTTATTTCTGCCGACATCGTTTCTCATCTGGCGGATGGCCTCCAGGAACGGCTGCCCTTCGATATCGCCCACGGTGCCCCCCACCTCGATGAGGATAACGTCGGCTTTCGAGCTTTCCGCCAGCCGTTTGAACCTGTCTTTAATCTCGTTGACCAGGTGCGGCACGATCTGGATGGTCCCCCCCAGGAAGTCCCCCCGCCTTTCCTTGGAAATGATGGTGCTGTAGATTTGACCCGACGTAATATTGGAATCGGCGGTGAACTCGGCGTCGATAAAACGCTCGTAATTACCCAGGTCGAGGTCGGTCTCGGCGCCGTCTTTGGTGACGAACACCTCGCCGTGCTGGTAGGGAGACATCGTGCCCGGGTCGACGTTTAAATAGGGGTCCAGCTTCTGCACCGACACGGATATTCCCCGGCTTTTCAGAATGGTGCCGATTGAAGCGACGGCTATACCCTTCCCTACGGAACTAACCACGCCTCCGGTAACAAAGATATACTTTGGCATACACGTGAACCAATCTATTAATAATCTGGAATATCTCCAGTTATTACTATTGGAAATTTACCTGGATATTGGTCCGGGATTCTGTCACAAGTGCCTCGGGTAATACTATTTGCACTAAAATTAAGAAATGACTTTCGGAAAGAAGTGGGGGTTTCTTTTAATTATAGAGACGTGTGTGGGCTTTGTCAAGTATTTTAGGCGCAAGGTTTTATTCGGTTGTGGTTTGTTAAAAAATGGTAAGAATAACGAAGATGGATTGGTTTGATTTTAATCCGCTCTTAAGCGATGTCTTTAATAATCTGCTTTTCACAGATAAAGCATCTTTATGTTTCTTTGTGTCTCCTATAAGGTTTTGCAGGAATATGCCCAGTTAGGGTATTCTCTTTTAAATTGAACTTCTTTTTTATTTCCTCTAGGTGATTTAATTCAGCTTTAGTTGGGTATAATTTTGCTTTTTGAACTGATATTTTACTATAATTCAACAAAGTGTTCCCCATGTCGTAATTCCTCCCCAGATATATAACGGAATCCCTTTTCTTTAGTAATCAAAGCTATATGCACATCTCCGCCAACTGTAGGAAGGCGAGAACTAAATTGTTGGGATTTTATCATGATATTAATAAAGAAGTCTACGCACTCAATTGCGTTCTGTTCCGAAAAGTCCCCCCAACGAGCATCAAACCCATCTAAATCATAATTATCATCGAAGAAAAATAAAGCTTCGCCATATGATTCTGGTTTAGGTAATTCTATACTAATACTTTGCTCTTTAAGATATTCAGATATTAGTGTGCGATACTTGTTTAATATGGAAGCGCTTCTGTCTATTATCTTGTATTTATTTTGGATGTCCGAACCAAATACAATTCTCTGGATTTCTTGCATCTGTCCTCCGAATACAATACCAAAATCCTCAAGACTTCTGTTTATCTCGTTTCGTTCTATGTGAATTTTACAAATGGATGGGATTGGGGATTGTTTATCGTAGCCACCGACGATGAATTCAAGTGGTGGTCTAATTCTGTCTTCTGGATATTCTACTTGATAACGTTCCATAATGAACTGTTTAATCCTGTCTCCAATACTTCTAACAGTATAGTTTGTCGGTGACCTTGTGCTTGAAAATGCCTTATCAGTACTCTTGTATTCACTAATCAGACTGCGAATAGTCCTATTACCGATTGAAGTTATACCAGCAGTCATTATTCCCATTGGCAGAGGGGCTAGCGAACAAAGTTTAGTAACATGAGTCATATGGTCGTAAGGGATTGATTCAGTTAAATCCATTATCTGTTTAATGTTCGTTAATACAGGATTACCATCAGAATCTTTCTGGATATTCCAATCATCCTGAGGGTCAAAATAACTAATTAGGTCGTAAGGGTCAACCAAATCCTTACTAATTGATCCCAAGCTATCGCAACCCATTACCAATGCGTCTTTTGTTGATATAGCTACTAGAGTTGTCATTTCATACCTCCCAAAATCACTACCCCTACCTTTAGTGGCTATAAAATCATGTCAGTTTAGTCCTTTCATATTTCTTTTGTCAAGGCACGCTTTTTCCGGTTTTATTTGCATTTGGTTGTTGAATTGACATTAGTGCTATTTAAGGCTAAAGTATGACTACTAATTTATAGGGGGTATTGATATGTCATTTATTCCAATGAACCACAAAATTACTCTAGAAAAACATGATGGTAGCAAGGTATTTAATGATGTTCCTGCCCATGTTCAATTCCCTACAATATTTGTCACAGATAAATCTATCCCCATTGAAGAGAATGATATTATACACTACAGACCATCAAACAATATAACAGGGCATTATATCGTAATTGATAGTGGTTTTAGAGAAGCACAAGGTAGTTTTCCTGCACACTATCAAGTAAAGGTTAAAAGAATGGTATAGTTAGGTCTTTTTCATATAGCTAAATGAAAATTTTCCCCCATCATCATTTAGCGTATCGGGATTTACAATTATTTCCCCTTCCTTAATCAGGTCAGCATAAAGATTTAGAATACCAGCTTGTGCTTCTATTCTATTTCTCTGCCTTTGTTCTGGTGACATTCTCTCTAGATACTCTTGATTATTCATATTGCCTCCTGTCCCTATTTAATACTCAATAACCCAATCCTCAAAAGTAGCAACCAAATGCAAATAAAACCCTTTTTCCGTAAGATATAACCCCGCCCCGCCCCTTTTTAAGTTATCTATTCCCACCCAAGCCGCCCTCGTGACATTAGTGCCTTACCCGTTAATTTCCCCACCTCCCCCCAATAGGGAGTAGCTCACGGAGAGGGGCGCCAGCCCCCGTTTTTCCTCCCCCTCCTTTTATTAAGGAGGGGGACCGAGGGGGAGGATTCCATAAAATTCACTTCCCCCTCTCAAACAAACTGAAAAACGCTTATAAAATATCTATCTGTTTGAGAGGGGGTCAGGGGGAGAGTATCTGAGATTTATCCCAACCAAACAAAATCATCCCCTAAATTGACACTCTCACGGCACCAGTTGTAGACTATTTACGGTGTCCCCGTCTCAAGGAGATTTTTACTATGAGTTTCTTAAGTCAGTCCGACCCTGAGATAAACCGCATCATCGCCGCCGACCAAGAGCGGCAGCGCCGCACGATTAACCTCATCGCCTCGGAAAACTACGTCAGCCGCGCCGTGCTGGAAGCCCAGGGTTCCTACCTCACCTACAAGTACGCCGAAGGCTATCCCGGCCACCGCTACTACGGCGGCTGCGAAAACGTGGATGAAGTCGAGATGCTGGCTATCGCCCGTGCTAAAGAGCTCTTTCATGCCGAACACGCTAACGTCCAGCCGCACAGCGGCTCTCAGGCTAATATGGCTACCTATTTCGCCCTGCTGCAATACGGCGATACCGTCATGGCTATGGACCTGGCTCACGGCGGACACCTTACCCACGGCTCGCCGATTACCTTTTCCGGCAAGTCCTATAAGTTCATTCCCTACGGTGTCAACCGCGAGACGGAGCGTATCGATTATCCGGAGGTCGAGAGACTGGCTCAAGAACACAAACCGAAGTTGATTGTTGCCGGGGCGACCGCCTATCCCCGGGTCATCGACTTCGAGCGTTTTCGTCGTATCGCCGATTCTGTAGGGGCAAAATTGATGGTCGACATGGCTCATATCGCTGGCATGGTGGCGGCGGGTGTTCATCCCTCCCCTGTCCCTTACGCCGATGTCGTCACCTCCACGGCCCATAAATCGCTGCGGGGCACCAGCGGAGGTTTTATTCTTTGCCGCGGGGAATTGGCCGATGCCATAGATAGCGCCGTTTTCCCCCAGATGCAAGGGAAACCCCTCATGCATATTCTTGCCGCCAAGGCGGTGACCTTCTACGAAGCCCTTAGGCCCGAATTCGCTGATTACCAGCGGGCTGTTGTCGAGAACGCTCTGGCTCTGGCTGTTGAATTACGGAAGCTGGGACTCCGTCTCGTGTCGGGCGGTACGGACAACCACCTCATGCTGATTGACCTTACCGAGACCGGGGTGACCGGTGCCCATGCCAGGCAGGCCCTCGAGGCTGCCGGAATCGTTACCAATAAAAATTCCATCCCCTTTGATTCGCGTCCTCCGGCAATTACCAGCGGCGTCAGGCTGGGGACTCCTGCGGTTACTACACGCGGCTTCGGAAAAGACGAGATGAAGCTTATTGCCGGACTGATTGTCCGGGTGCTCAACAATCCCGACGACGAGAAAGTGCGTCAGGATGTAAAGCGGGAGGTAGAGCGGATGTGTAGGAGCTTTCCCGTGCCCGGCATTGATGACTGATAATATCTATAGTTCAGGTGATATATATGAAGAATAAGAATATTGATGTTTTAAAAATCATCGGCAATACCCCCGCCGTGGAGCTGACGCAGCTTAACGGGAACAGCAGGGTCAGGATTATTGCCAAGATGGAAGGGGCCAATCCCGGTGGTTCCGTCAAGGACCGCCCCGCCCTTTACATGATAAATAGCGCTGAAGCCTCAGGAGCGCTTACCCGCGAAAAGACCATCGTCGAGCCTACCTCCGGTAATATGGGTATTGCTATGGCGATGATTGGCTCCGTCAAGGGATACAATGTCACTCTCTTCATGCCCGAGTGCGTCAGCACGGAAAGGCAACTGGTCCTGCGGGCTTACGGGGCGGAATCTGTTCTCACCCCGGCTAGAGATGGCGTCGATGGCGCTATCGAGCGGGCTCACCAGGTGTTGCGAGACGCACCGGATAAATACTATATGCCCAATCAATTTGAGAATGAAAGCAATTCATTAGCGCACTACGAGACAACCGGACCGGAGATTTGGGAGCAGACCGATGGTGAAGTCGACGTATTCGTGGCTGGCATGGGGACTACCGGCACCCTGATGGGCGTGGGCAGGTATCTCAAGGAGAAGAAACCCGATGTTAAAATTATCGGCGTCGAGCCTACGGAAGGGCATACCATCCAGGGCTTGAAGAACCTGGTCGAGAGCATCGTGCCGAAAATTTATAACGCCGCAGCTCTCGATGATAAGATTACCATAGAAGACGGTGAAGCTTTCGAGATGTCCCGGCAGCTGGCGTTAAAAGAGGGTCTCCTGGTCGGCATGTCCAGTGGCGCCGCCGTGGCTGGGGCTTTGCAGGTCGCTAAAAACATGAAAAAGGGCACGGTAGCCGTTATCCTCCCTGACCGCGGCGACCGCTATCTCAGCACCACTCTCTTCCGTTCATTCTGTGCCAAGTGTCCGCCCTAGGCGGACGGCAGTTTTTACCCACATTGTATTGACCTGGGTTTCACGCTTCCATTATGGCTTTGAGATTATCTAAGATTATCTTTCCCTCGTGGTCGTTCATCTTCACTATTACAGCCTCGGCGATTTTGCCCAGCACCGGGATTGGTATGGTGTATTCGACTGCGAAGGTCACTTTGGTACCACCGTCCTCGGGTTGAAAAGTCCAGGTTTGAATGCTGTCAGCACCACCTTTTGTCTTGCTGACGATGCGCTGATTGGCAACATACTCGATATCTTCGCTCGTCCCCGATAAACGCATGCCCGCCATCTTATATTTCCAGTGGTTACTAAAGCCACCGTTTGACAGCGGCTTCATGTCCGTGATCTCCGTAAGGCTGGGCCATATCTCCGGCAGGTGAGTCTGGTCACTGATGTAGTTAAAGATTTTCTCTACTGGGGCGTTTACGGTAATACTTTTCTCTAGTTTAGCCATTTTCTTCCTCCTTATTATTATTCAGGGACAACATCAAGCTGCTGCATCAGGTTCAGTGAGTCTATCGTTCCCCAGGCTTCCACCCATTTTCCGTCGGCGATTCTTACGATGTAGGTATTTATCCACTCAACCTTTTTACCCATACGGGCATGAGTCCCCCGGTAAGTTTCACGCCAGGCTACTTTATCCCCCTCCGCCACCATGTGTTCCTGGAAATTTTCTATGTCAGGATAAGTAGCAAATAACATCTCACTTTCTTCTTCCCAGTCATCTCGGGACATATCATAGGTGGTACGATGAGCGACAAATTCGGGGGCCATAATCTTACGAATCGCTGGGACATCATGTTTGTTAATTAGTTCGCAGTAGTGGCGGACCAGCGCTTTATTCTCTTCTATTGACATTTTGTCGCCTCCCTAGAAATTATATTGTACCAATAAAAAAAACACCAGCAATCGCTATATCAACGATTACTGATGACCTTATTTATCCAATAACCCTCAACATGCTGCCAGATGCATTCAGTTGTTTATTCGAGCATGTCAATTTTCACGTTCCGATTGCGGTTTTATCCCGTATGATTTTATAGGGTGTATAAGAGGGGTGGTAGCCCCTCTTAATAAATAAATTCCCCCTCTCCTTGATAGGAGAGGGGGATACAGGGGGTGAGGTATATTAATCCGCCACCCCCCTATAAGATATCTTTTCCCACCCGGCCGCCCTCGTAGCATCGGTGCCCTGGCCGGGGCGTGGTTTTCATTTAGTTATAAAATCTAATAATAATAAATGGCGCTTAGGGTAGCGGTAATTGTCCCGGAAGCATCCGAATTCCCGAATCTTATGGAATAGCTGTACCCGGCTGTGACCGGAGCGGTAATAGTGGTACCTGTGCCGAAAGCGTAGTTGGTGGAACTGCTCGTTGTGTTGTTGGTTATCCTGATATATCCCGTCGTCGAGCTGCTGGTCCCGCTGATGTAGATATAGCCGCTATAAGGTGGCGTAAACGTATACAGAAGGGTTTGCGTGCCGTGAGCCTGCGAAATAGTCTGCGATGAAAACAGGGTGGCTGAATTCGACGTCATAGAAGAGGTGGGATAATAGGTGGCGCTCAACGTAGCCGTAATCGTCCCCGAAGCATCCGTATTTCCGAATCTTATGGAATAGCTGTACCCGCCGCTGACCGCCGCGGAAACGGTGGTACCCGTGCCGAAAGCGTAGTCGGTGAAAGTGCTCGTGGTGTTGTTGGTTACCCTGATGTACCCCGTCGTCGAGTTGCTGGTCCCGCTGATGTAGATATAGCCGTTATAGGTTGGCGTAAATGTATACAGAAGGGTCTGGGTGTTAAAAGCCTGTGAAATAGTCTGCGATGAAAATAGTATCACCGGATTATTCGCTGCTGCCGTAAGATTGTTCACTTTGATGACCAGCGAATCCACCGTGTTTTTCAATGAGGTCAAGGTATTTTGCAGCGATACTGTTGTGTCATCCAGGGAGGATAATTGGGAGTTGATTGACGTTAATTGTGTCTGTATTGATGAGATTATTACTGTGTCCGAGGATACATTGGACTGTAGACTGGAAATCTGTAATAAAGCGCTGTTTATCTGATCGGTCAGAGAGGATATTTGATTGTTTGCCGTGGATAATTCGTCTTGCAGCGATGAAACATCTGAAGACTCCTGGCTGCTTAAGGTCGAAATTCGTGAATCGGCGTTGGCAACCTGACCTGATAGCGAAGTCAATTCATCGTTTGCTGCTGTAATTTTGCTTTGTAAGTTAGCTACCTGAACTTGGAGCGCGAATATATCATTTTTGTCACTGGTAGTATTAACATAACCTAAAACACTCAAAACGATAATGGCAATTACTGCCACTGCCAGAATAATCCCGATTGTTATGTTGGTCCTGCTATATTTTGTCTTTTCCTCTTGCATTTTAATGCCTCCCCGTGATAATGCTGCTACCCAGGATATCAGGTAACCGTTGCTATCATTTTCCTTCCCCCCTTTGTCTTGTATAAGTCTCTATATTAAATCATACACCTTACTTACTTAAAAGTTAATTATTAAGAAATAATGAAGCGGCAAGGCAGAGTAAACCTCCTCCTCCACCCTCTTTTATTATCTTTTCCCACCCGACCGCCCTCGCGTCATCGTGCCTTAGCCCGTAAGTATTTGGTTCGTCTCCTTAGCTGTCATTGCGAGGAGCGTAGCGACGCGGCAATCTCTATCTACGCCAAAAACCGGAATATCCCCTACAATATAGGAAGAGGAGGGGGGTGAGGTAGACACATAATAGTGCTATAATAAAGGTGCGGGAAGCCAACGATGAGATAAGGAGATAACCGATGGAAGAATTGAGGGTATTCACCGGTAATGCCCACCCCGAACTGGCCAGGGAAATAACCGAATATCTGGGTACCACGCTGGGTAAGTGTGAAGTGTTTCAGTTCAGTAACGAAAATACCTTTGTTCGCATCTTGGAGAACGTCCGGGAGCGGGACGCGTTTATCGTTCAGCCCATCTGTCCTCCGGTCAACAGTAATTTAATGGAACTCCTCATCATGATAGATGCCATGAAACGCGCCTCTGCCAGTAGAATTACCGCCGTTATCCCCTATTATGCCTATGGTCGTTCCGACAAGAAAGACCAGCCCCGCGTGCCTATTACCGCCCGACTTGTGGCTGACCTGCTGACGGTAGCCGGTGCCAATCGGGTGCTCACGGTTGACCTTCACAAGGCGCAGATTCAGGGTTTCTTTAATATCCCCGTGGATGAACTGACCGCCTTCTACCTGCTCGGAGAGTATTTCAGAAAGCGTAATCTGGAGAACGTTGTTGCGGTCGCCACCGATTTTGGCATTACCAAGCAGGCAAGGGATATCGGCGCTATGCTTGATGCGCCCCTGGCTATCATGGAAAAGCGGCGGTTGGGCAATGATGACCGCACCGAGACGCTTAACGTTATCGGTGATGTCGATGGTAAAAATGCCCTTATCGTCGATGAAGAGATTGATACCGCCAGCTCCCTGCTGGGTGTTATCAAAGCTCTCCTCGACCGGGGCGCCAGGCAGGTATATGCCTGCTGTACGCACCCTGTCTTCTCCGGTCCGGCCGTAGATAGGATAGCCTCGAGCCAGCTAGAGGAGGTGGTGGTAACCAATACCGTCCCGGTCAAAGACGGCAAGCTGAAAGACAAGGTTACCGTGCTGTCGATAGCGCCATTGCTGGGTGAGGCTATTAAGCGTATCCACACCGGGCAGTCCGTAGGAGCCATGTTTGAAGTATAAAGAGAAGATGGTTGAAGTTTATAAAGCCCCCAACGAGATGGAGGCACAGGTGATCAAGAGCTTACTGGAAGGCTACGGTATACCCTCCTTTTTAAAATCTCACGCATCTCCCTCGGTCCACCTGTTTACCGTCGACGGTATGGGGGAATTTAAGGTGATGGTGCTGGAATCTATGGCTGAGGACGCTAAAAAACTTATCGTGAGTAATAACCGTGGTTAAATTTTTAAGCAAATTTATCGATTCAAACGAGAAAGAGCTGAAACGGCTCCAGCCCTATGTGGACAGGGTAAACGAGTTGGAACCCGAATTCGAAAAACTCAGCGATGCTGACCTTCGTGCCAAAACGGACGATTTCAAGGCAAGGTATCAGGACGGTACGCCTCTTGATGAACTGCTGCCCGAAGCCTTTGCCGCCGTACGTGAGGCTGCCAAACGCACCCTGGGACAGCGTCACTTTGATGTGCAGTTAATCGGTGGCGTTGCCCTGCACCAGGGCAAGATTGCCGAAATGAAGACCGGCGAAGGTAAAACGCTGGTGGCTACCCTGCCCCTTTACCTCAACTCACTTACTGGTAAAGGGGTACACCTGGTGACGGTGAATGATTATCTGGCCCGTCGTGACCCCTACTGGATGGGCCCGGTCTATCATTCTCTGGGTGTGAGTGTCGCCAGTATTTACCCCATGCAGACCCCTGATGAGCATACCCCCGCCCGCATTTACGACCCCGATTTTGATTCCGATGATGCCCGCTGGCAGCATTTCCGCCCCGTTTCCCGGAAGGAAGCCTATAAAGCTGATATCGTTTATGGTACCAGCAGCGATTTCGGCTTTGACTACCTGCGCGATAATATGGTGGTCGACCTGTCCCAGGGCGTACAGGGCCACCTCTATTACGCCATCGTTGACGAGGCGGACAACCTGCTTATCGACGAAGCGCGTACGCCCCTTATTATCAGCGCCCCCGCCGAGGAATCCGGCGAGATATATAAAAATATGGATAACGTAGTAAGACGTATGAAAAGTAAGGTCTTTCCTTACGAGCCAAGTAAATCTAACAGGGATGAAAACGAAGAAGCTGCTCTGGAATCAGAATATGATTACATTGCCTATGAAAAAGAACGTTACGTCAAGGTTACGGCACACGGGCATGATAAATTGGCGAGAGCCTTTCGTCTGAAGGTTGAAGACCTGTTATTCGACGAATGGAGCGATGAATGGAAGCGGCTTCCAGCAGAACAGCAAGACCTTATAAGAAGAATTAATTTAATATTTCGACAGGCAACGAATGCTCATGCTTTCTATAAGAAAGACCGTGAATATGTTGTCGAACCGGGCGGAGAAATCGTCATCGTCGATGAGTTCACGGGCAGGAAGATGTACGGCCGGCGCTATTCCGACGGGCTCCACCAGGCAATTGAAGCCAAGGAGGGAGTCGAGATTAAGCGTGAGAGCATGACCTACGCCACCGTCACTATCCAGAACTACTTCCGCATGTACGAGAAACTGGCGGGAATGACCGGTACGGCCGCCACCGAGGCCGAGGAGTTTCATAAGATATATAAGCTCGAGGTAACGGAAATTCCCACCAATAAGCCCATGGTCCGCGAGGACTTGCCCGACCGGATATACAAGACCGAGGATGGTAAGTTCCGCGCCGTGGTCAACGAGATAAAAGAGCTGCACGAAGCGGGACTGCCGGTACTGGTCGGCACAGTCTCTGTTGAAAAGTCGGTAATCCTCAGCGACCTCCTAAAAAGGCAGGGCATCACCTGCAAGGTACTCAACGCCAAGGAGCACACTAAAGAGGGTGAGATTATCGCCCGGGCCGGAGAACCGGGTGCCGTCACCGTCGCTACCAATATGGCCGGACGCGGCGTTGATATCCTGCTGGGAGGTGGCCATGACGGCGTTGACGAAAAGGAGTGGCAGCGGAAGCACGATGAGATAATCAAAAACGGCGGACTCCAGATTATCGGCACGGAACGCCATGATGCCCGCCGCATTGACAACCAGCTCCGTGGCCGGGCGGGACGGCAGGGCGACCCCGGACGCTCGCGTTTCTTCTTATCGCTGGAGGACGATATTGTGCGGCGTTTCGGCGGCGACCGTATCAAAGGCATCATGGGCTGGGCGGGCATGAATGAGGAAACTCCCATTCAGAATGCCCTGATTAACAAGTTAATTACCGATGTTCAGAAGCGTGTCGAAGGTTATCATTTCGATATTCGTAAGCACCTCGTCGAATATGACGATGTCGTTAATAAGCACCGTGAGCTGATTTATGAGGAGCGCCGCAAGATACTGGGTGGTGCCGACCTTAAGTCGAATATCCTTTTCATGGTCTCCGAAGAAATAAGCGCTATCGTTAACTCGCGTCTTAGCAATATGCACGGTCTTGACTGGGATATTCCCGGCTTGCTCGTGGATATCGGCACTATCTTCCCCCTCCCCCGTTCGTTTGACCCCGATGCCCTCGTTGAGATGAGGCCCAAGGAGATTGAAGAAAAGCTGATTGAGGAAGCCGGGGCTCTTTATGAGGAGAAGGAAAAGGATATCGGCGCCGAACGCATGCGTATGCTCGAAAGACTGGTGATGCTCCAGGTCATTGACCGACTCTGGGTAGAGCACCTGACGGCTATGGAGAACGAAAGGCTTCAGGCGGGATGGGCCACGCTACGCCAGATGAAGTCTACAGATGCGTATAAAATGATCGGCAGTCAGAAGTGGGAAGACCTCAAATACTACATCCGCCATGACATCGCCCGTACCGTCTTCCACGTCAAGTTGCAGGAAAGAGGCAGACCCCCTGAGCAAACGCAGTCGCCGATGGCTGCTGCCTCGCTGGGCTCGAAAGGCGATAAAAAACCCGTCAAGGTCGCCGGCAGTAAGAAAATAGGACGCAACGAACCCTGTCCCTGTGGCAGCGGTAAAAAATACAAGCACTGCTGCGGGAGATAGCCATGACCGACGAGGAACTGGAAACGCTGCAACGTGAGGTGTCCGGGAAGCTTGAGCAGCTGCCGGTTACCCCGGAAGAGCAGCTGGACCATAAGCAGAGGAGGCACCGCACGGTGCTCCGCGCCAGGAAGCAGGCGCTGGACAGGCTCAAGAAGGCCCGCGAGAACGGCAACGTGCACCAGGAAGCCGAAGCCGGCCTGGACTACACCCTGCTCACGGAGTACGGGGAGAGGAATATCTTCCTCTATAATATCATGCGGGCGCGGCTGTTCTGGTGGCGGGGTATATAAAATGCAAAATTCGCAAATCGCCGCCGTATTTGATGAAATCGCTTCAATGTTGGAGCGAAAGAAGGACAATATCTTCAAGATACGGGCATACCGCAAAGTGGCCCGCGCCGTCGAAGAGCTTACCGGGCCCGTCGAGAAACTGGTCGCCGAGAACCGACTTCATGAGATACCCGGTGTGGGGGAAGCTATCACGAAAAAAATCACCGAGCTTGTAACCACCGGCAGGCTCGAATACTACGAAAAGCTGAAAAAAGAGTTCTCCGGGCAGCCCCGTGCGGTGGGAAGCTGAGGGGGCTGATGGAAGATACGCACGCTCAGCTCGTTTCTACCGATACTGTCTCTCCCGCCGATGCCGAGGCAATTAGCCATTTTGAAAATTCCCTCGCCGGGGGCAAGCACTGGTATATCGCTCTGCTGGGCGCCATGGGACTGTGGGCCAGCGCCAGCGAGCACCGTGACGGCCGCACCTCCAACTACCTCATCGATAATGAGGCTTTCGACTGGCTGCTTTTAGCCGAACGACTCTGCGAAACTGTCGAGCGTCCTTTACCTGAAGACGAGAAGAACGCCCTGCTTTTTTATGGCATTCCACCGCTCCAGTTGGACTCAGGCGAGGTTAAAAAGCTCATCGGCAGTAAGAAGTACAGCCAGTATTTGAACTACTTCTACGGGATTACCGTCGAAGAAGGCCTCCAGTTGGCGGTGCAGGAAGAAATCGACAAGGAAAGGCGATTACACGGTTTCCGTACGCGGCAGGACTCCACCGGTGAGACTTTCCAGAGGATATACAGCGCTACCCGGGATTCTCTTTTGAAGGCTTTCCGTCAGGAAAAGGGTCTTCCCCATTTGAAGTCCATCGGTATATCCGAGCTGAAGGAATTTACCTACTGGCTATTCAAGCACCGGCTCAAGCACTGTGAAAAAGCCAGAATCGCCAGCGATACCACCAAGGCGCTCCGGTTCCTCAAGAAACAGTGGGGGCAGCATGGCGTTTTCAAGGTGCTGGCTACCGATATGTTCCCCGCCGACGCGGATTGAATATTATCATCAACTTCGGCGTGCTCTGAGTCTGTCTAAGTCTACTCTATCTTGGATTTCCACCATCATCGTTTGCAACCGATCTAGTTTAGTAACGTCAAAAACAGCACTGACATCACGATTACGATAACCGATAAGGTCAGAAGGTATTGCATTAGAGGCTATAAAGAAGAGGCCGGTTGAATTTCGTTGTCTGTAAGTACGTGCATTCTCAAAAGCCTTCTTCCTGGTATCCGAGCGCTCCATTCCAGGCCTACCCAGAATAGTAAGTGTATTGTCAGGATTAGTCACTGTAGAAGGTGAACCTTTGGTTTCTATGGCTACATCTGCTGTTACTTCAAAATCATGGGTTCGAGTGTTTCCTGGCGTAGGTGTAATTGGGAGGTTAAAATGTGTATTCATTAGGTAAGAAAATGCAGTAGCAAAGGCATTCCCTACTACTGATGACCGTCCCTGAAAAGTGGCTATTTCATAGACATTACTCGAGTTACAATGTGGACATCTTGATGGTGGATTACCCCATGCCTGTGATGTATTTCCGTTTCTAAGACAATTGATGCAGGCCCAACACTGATAAAGACCATAATGGTCAATACTATCTTGAAAACAAGTATTAAAATAATCTCTAAGCTGAGTATTGTTGATCGTTCGAATGAGAAATCTATTATACGCATTGCGGGAAATGGCATCAAAAGGTTCTGTCATTTACTTCCTCCCACAGGTAATGGTAGAATTCCTTGTTCCTCAAGCCGCTTAAATGCAATGTCGCAATACTTTTTCTCGATTTCATATCCTATAAATCTACGTCCAGTATTACGCGCTGCGATAGCAGTCGCTCCTGCGCCCATGAAGGGATCAAGGATGACTTCATCGCGAGCAGAGTATAGCTGGATGCATCTATATGGTAATTCTATAGGGAATGGTGCTGGATGATTTACTTTCTTAGCTGGCTCAGCGGGAAAATTCCATATACTTTTAGTGAAAGTTAAAAATTGATCTTTAGTTATCGTTGGGCTTCTCCCCTTTAGCGGTCGATAATAAGTTTGCTTAGAGAAAATCAGTATGTATTCGTGTGTATCACGTAGAGTCGGATTTGTCGGTGACCTCCAGCTTCCCCAAGCTGTAGATCGGCTAGCACTTCCTCCCTTATCCCATATAATTTCACCACGCATTAAAAAGTGGCATTTTATTAAATCCTCTATAATATACATGTGTAATGGGATATATGGGCTTCTACCAAGATTGGCCACATTGATACAGAATCTCCCACCTGGAACTAGAACTCTATATACCTCAGTGAATACTTTATATAAAAAATCTCGGTATTCAGGTAAAGTCATATCTTGATCGTATTCTTTTCCAACATTATATGGGGGTGAAGTAACAGCCAGATGAACACTGTAATCTGGTAACTCTGTCATCTTTTCACAAGATTTACAAAAAATACGATTGCCTGTCCCATTTGGTAGTGGGGATTCTATATAATCTACTTTATTTTTTTTTAGCATTCCTTCGTAAAGTCTGCTGGAATAAAATGGAGAAGAATCGTGACCAAACCTGCCAGGCGAACCGAAAGTACTTGTCTTTGTACCAGTATTATTTTTATTTATTGATGAATCTGTCATAACATTAACACTTCGTACTATTTTTAAACACCACCTCGTCCACCTCTGCCGCCTTTCTTTTTATATTTTGGTCCTTCTGCCCAGAATATTGCCTTGGCAATAAGATTACGCTCTACTGTTTCATCTGACGGATTCGCACGTTTATAATGTTGTCGTTCCGGTTTAAAACCACTTTCTTTTACAAGTTGCTTAAATCTCTCTTCAGCGTGTTTTTTTGAACGAAAACTCTGTATTATATTACCATCTTTAATCACATAAAATCGCCCGTCATCAGGTACGTTTTCAGTATTCTTCTCTATCGAGAGTTTTATTTCAGGAATATAATGCTTATACATGGACTATTCGTTGGTGGTGCCCTCAACCCCTCTTACCATCAGTACCGGAACACTGGCTCCGTGCAGGACCTTATCGGTGATACTCCCGAAAGCCAGACGGCGCAGCCCCGATCGACCGTGAGTTGACATCGCTAACAGGTCTGCCCCTAACTCGTCGACCGCTTTAAGAATCTCCTCGGCGGCATTACCTGTCCTGACGGTGGAATTGACCGTAACTCCCCTGCATTTCACCGATTCGGCGGTGGTGTTGAGATAGTCTGTAACCCGCTGCTTGATAAGACCCAGTTCATCTTCGGTGTAGGAGACCGGGGCACTGGCTTCACCGACGACAACCCAGTGCCTGAGCAGAGTTATCACCCCCAGCAGTGTTATTTCCACCTTCGCTCCCGCTGCCAGCTTATCACAGAGCTGGTCGACAACAGGTAGAGCGGCTTCACCTACCTTTGAGCCGTCCAGGGGGACCAGTATATGCTTAAACATACCCATACCTCCTATAATCTGGAACTCTGCTGTTTCAGTTTCTCCAGTTTATTATTAAGAGTATAGAGTTTTTGCTTTTCCTTTTCAATAACTGCCGCGGGCGCTTTCGTCAGGAAAGCCTCATCCTGCAGTCTACCTTCGAGTCTGGTTACTTCATTCTGAACGTTATCCGTTTCTTTCTGTAGTCGCTTCTTCTCGGCTTCCAGGTCCAGCATACTGCTCATGGGAATAACCAGCGTCGTTTTTTGCAGCGGCAATACCAGGGTATTACCGCCCGTCTCTGTTTCGGGTTCTCCCTTCATGAAGCTGACGGGATTGGCGCGCGCCAGGGCCTGTATGGCTTTCGTATAGGGAATCAGGGATTTATCCAGCGAAGGACCGGTGTAGATGCTGGCTTCCACCCAGCGGGAGGGTTCCACTTTATACTGGGCGCGGATATTGCGGATATTGTGGACAATCTCGATTATGGTATCTATCTCTCCCTCGACCGCCGCATCTATCATGGTTTTATCGGCTTCAGGGTAATCGGCCACCATGATGGAGTCGGCTTCAAGCCCGCTCATATGCTTTTTGAGGTTCTGCCATAATTCCTCGGTGATAAAGGGCATAAAAGGATGCAGCAACCGCAGCGATTTTTCCAGCACGTGTAGAAGTACCGGTAAGGACGAGGTATCGTTTTGTTGCAGTCTTATCTTGGCAAGCTCGATATACCAGTCGCAGTACTCGCCCCACAGGAAGTCGTGTATCTGCCTTTCGGCTTCTCCGAACTGAAAGTCTTCCATGAGCCCGGTAACACTGGCTATCGTCCGGTTCAGGCGCGACAGAATCCAGCTGTCTTCCGCGGATAACTGCTCGCGGTCTATTTTGGCGTCGCTTTTCGCACCGGACTCCAGACTCCGTATCATGAACCGGGTAGCATTCCACATCTTGTTGGCAAAATTGCGGCCTGCTTCCAGCTTAGCGTCGGACAGCTTGCTGTCGTTCCCCGGCGATGTTCCCATCAGCAGCGCGAAGCGCAGGGCGTCGGTGCCGTAGTCATCGATGACGATAACCGGGTTAATAACATTTCCCTTCGTCTTGGTCATCTTTTCTCCCTTTTCATCCCGTATCAGGCCGTGCAGGTAAACGGTAGAAAAGGGAATATCCCCGGTATGTTCAAGACCCATCATAATCATCCGGGCTACCCAGAAAAAGAGGATATCGTAGGCGGTTTCCATCACCGTGGTCGGGTAGAAATAACGCAGGTCTTCGGTATCGTCGGGCCAGCCCAGCGTGGTAAATGGCCATAGCGCCGAGCTGAACCACGTATCCA
>CAZCZJ010000023.1:0-28427 GCA_964503235.1 uncultured Dehalococcoidaceae bacterium
AATGACCGCCTCAAGAGACGGACCGGAACGGCATATTTTAGCTTTAAAGCCCGTACCTAAAGATAACACGATATTGAGTTTATTGTCAAGCTGATGTGAGTGCGATCCGGTGTTCATACCCCTTGAGCAATACTGTAGAGAATCGTGAGCCGAAACAACCATGACAGAACTTAAAATATATGCTATATTATGTAATATTTTACATGGTACTTTTATGTACAAATACTTCTAGTGGAAGAATTAGATGACCCTGTTAAAAAATAAGGCTCTATCAATAATAACTTCCCTTACCAATGTTACCTCCCGTATTAATCCCGATATTCTTTTCGCTTCCACGGTAATGCCTCTGGCGACGGTTTTAGCGTTGATATTTCTGGGCGATAAAAGTATCTCGCTTGATGAAGCTTTCAGCTATACCATAGCGCGGATGGACTGGCCGGAATTCTGGCAGGTCTTAGCGCAATACGAAGGCAACCAGGGATTTTACTACCTTTTGCTTAAATTCTGGATGGTCTTAGGTGATAGCGAGTTCATTCTGAGATTGTTCTCGGCAATAACGGCGCTCTTTTCCCTGGTTTCGGTGTACATTCTGGGCAAACGGCTGTTCGGGTGGCGCGTTGCCATAATAGCCGCTTTGCTTATTAGTGTAAACGCTTTTTTTATCACCTATGCTCAAGAAGTTCGCGGTTACATGCTCGCTATTCTTCTTGGGATACTTTCTTCTTACTTCTTCGTTAGAGCTATAGAGAAACCCGGCTTTAAATGGTGGTTTGCTTACGTTCTTGCAAGCGTGCTAGGCGTTTATACCCATGTGTTTGCCATCATGATACCGGTTGCCCAATACGCATCTTTGGCTTTCATGCCCCGGCGGGATATTCCCTGGAAAGGTCTGATTATATCCGGGGTTGCCATGATACCCTTACTCATCCCCATGGGTCTTTTCGTATTAACACGTAATATCGGTCAAATAGGATGGATCTCCACGCCCAAACTCTGGGACATCGTCAGAACGATGCACCGCCTATCAGGCCAGAATGGCCTTATCCCGATGATAGCCTACTTCATTCCCATCGCCACCGGCTTCTTTTTTGCCGCACGGTCTTTTCTCCGTGACAGGTTGTCTTTAAGCCTCTGGCGGTACGTGTTCGTCTTCAGCCTGATAGTTCTCCCGGTTATCATTTTATTTGCAGTTTCGTTTGTCAAGCCTGTATTTACACCCAGGTATTTCATCATCTTCCTGCCTTTCTATACCTTCCTCGCTGCAATCGGCATTGAACATTTTAAAAAACGCTGGTTGATATTCGGGGCTATAGCCGTGCTTGTTTTCATTTCAAGCTTTTCATTATGGGGCTGGTATTCCAGTGACGAGAGCCAGGAAATTAACCAAAATGAAGACTGGCGAGGAGTTACGAGCTATATTATTTCAAATGCCGAAACAGGCGACGCCATAATCTTTTATCACCCGATGATCAGGCTAGAATACGAATACTACATAAACAGGATGGAAACCCCTCAAAACGCGCCGGTGCCGGTCCACTATTGCTACTCAGATGAAGAAGAACTGAATATTTATTACTTGCCCCCAGGGCTCACCCACGGCCACGATATCCCGGATCCGGACGGGTCCATTTTAGACCGGTTGAGCGGGTACGAACGCGTCTGGCTGGTTTTGAGCCATGGTTCTGACAGAGGAAATATAAACCAGGCCCAGCTACTTGGCGATATCCTGCAAGAAAAGTACGGAACCGTCCGGGAAATAGAGTTCAATCTGGATTTAAGGGTTTTACTATTCACCCGTAATGGCACATTAACAGATTTAATAATACTCTACTATAAATCTCCCCCGGCGCAATCTGTATTTAACTTAATCCCGCCGTACCCCTAGTGATGAAATTAGCCTGGCGGGCGGCTTTCTCCAGCTCATCGCGGAAACGGGGGTGGGCGATGGAGATGAGAGCCCTGGCACGCTGCCAGACGCTCTTGCCTTTAAGATTCACTATGCCGTACTCGGTGACGACATGAGACACATCCGAAGCGGGCACGGTGACCATATCGCCGAGTATTAGTGTCGGCACGATATTGGATACCAGCTTACCGTCATTATCTTTACGTGTAGAGTGAAGGCAGATAAAAGCCTTGCCCCTCTCCGACATATAAGCTCCCCGGGTGAACTCCAGCTGTCCCCCGGCGCCGCTTATCTGGCGTGTGCCGACCGACTCCGAGCATACCTGACCCCTTAAATCTACCCGGAGAGCGCTGTTGATAGCTATTTGTTTATTATTTTGGGCGATTACATACGGGTCGTTGGTGTAGTCGACGGGAAAACCGGCTAAAAGCGGATTCCGGTCCATATATTTATAAAGTTTCTCCGAACCGGCGGCGAAACAGTGCACGACCTTGCCGGGATTTAGGTTTTTTCTTTTACCGGTAATGACACCCGCTTCGATGAGCTCCATCATGCTGTCGTTGAACATCTCGCTGTGGACGCCGAGGTCTTTCAGGCCATGCTCTATCAGCAGCTTACCGACAACACCGGGGATAGCGCCGACGCCCAGCTGGATGGTAGCGCCGTCTTCTATCTGCTCCGCCAGATAACCGGCGACAATCCTGTCTTCTTCAGCAGCCTCAGGGGTGGGGAATTCGGGGATTTTATATTCGTAGTTTTCAACGATATAGTCCACCTGCGAGATATTGACGACCTCGTCATAGCCGCCGTAGACCCAGGGCTGGTGCTCATTGACTTCAACAACCACGGTCCTGGCGACATCGCAGGCGGCTTTCTGGCGGGTGACCGCCGTACCGAAATTGAAATTACCGTTGTCATCCATCGGAGTAACTTCGATGAAGGTTATGTCAACTTCGTCTTTCAGCCATTCCCGATACATACGGGGGCCCTCGCTCAGTCCGAAGGGAATGTAGGAGCAGGCGCCGTTTTTCTGGTACTCCCTCTCCACCTTCCCCAGAAACCACGAGTTATGGATAAAATGCTCCTGGGCGGGATCGATTCCGGGGAGCTGCGTGTGCGAATGCTCCGCCCGGATTTTGACGCTCTTAAGCTCTCCGGCGCGCTCCGCCAGTTTGGCATCGATGAGCGAAGGAAAGCCGCAGATAGCGCCATAGTCTATCCACATACCCGACTTGACCAGCCCGGCAGCTTCTTCGGCGGAAATCAGCTTACGCTGGTATTCATCATGAAATCCCGGCATTTTTTATAAAACCCAAATGCATAGTAAAGTGAAGTTACTAACTTTCCTCTATATCTTTTATCTTATTCAAGCGGGCGATATGCCGGTCTCCCTCGAACTCGGCGGTAAGGAAAGCTTCAAGGATAGCGGGCAATCGGGCTTTCCCCTCTTCCGCCGACAGGCAGCAAATCTGAGCGTTATTATGACGTCGCGCCCGCGTGGCGGTAAAGGCGTTGTAGCACTGGGCAGCCCGTATTCCCTTCACCTTGTTGGCGGCGATGCACATGCCGATACCCGTACCGCACATCAGTATGCCGAGGTCGAAATCACCTTTAACGATAGCTTCGCCGACCTCCCGGGCGATATCCGGGTAGTCAACCGGGTCGCGGGAATAACAGCCGAAATCCTGATAAGTATGGCCGGCCTCGGTAACGAGTTTGACGGCCGTATCTTTGATAACGATTCCCCGGTGGTCACAGCCGATTGCGATTTTCACTTTTTCAACCTCCTGATGCCAGTATACCATTCATTCGGGACTTTTGAACCTGTTTATCACCTCGTGTATTTCCAGCCAGCTAACGAGTCCCTGGCGGATAAGCTGGGGCGGACTTACCGATAAATCGACGATAGTAGACACATCACGCGTTTTTATTAGTCCCTGGTCGAGGACCAACGCTATTTTCCGGATATTCTCGCCAAGCTGGCCGACAATTTCTTCGACAGTGTAAGGGGTGGGCCTGCCGCTGATATTGGCACTGGTGGTGGTCAACGGTCTCTCCGTAGCGGCAACGAGCTTCAATATTACATTGTTATCCGGAATCCTGATGCCGACCGTATCGAGTCCGGCGACAAGCATCGGCGGTATTATCTCTTTCTTGGGCAACACCATCGTCAAAGCACCGGGGAGGAAATGGTCGGCGAGATAGCGGGCGACCTCGTTGATACGGGCATACTTCTCCGCTGCTTCGATAGAGTCGACCGCCACGTGAATGGGATTAGAAAACGAGCGACCTTTCAAGTCGAATACCCTGGCGATGGTGCGGGTATCGAGGCCATTGGCGGTAAAGGCGTAACCGGTATCGGTGGGGCAAACCACGATTTCACCCCGGTTGACGAGACGGGCGGCGCGCTCTATCACCGCGGCGTCGGGATTGAAAGCGTCAACCTTAATAAAAATCTCTTTCATGTCATCCCTCAAGGGGCGAATTGGGCACGACGTTAAGGCGTAAATCCGACACCTCTCCTCGCATCAACCTGGCATGACCGGCAGCGGCAATCATCGCGGCGTTATCGGTGCAGAGCGAAAGCGCCGGGAAATATACATCTATCCCCCTGGTTTTACAGGCATCCTCGAAAGCCGACCGGAGGCGACTGTTAGCCGAGACGCCACCGGTAACACTGACCGTAGACACGCCTTTTGTTTCGGCGGCACGTAGCGTTTTGGCGACCAGCACATTCACCACCGCTTCCTGAAAGCTGGCGGCGATATCAGCCAGGGGCAGTTTCTTACCGGCGGCAACTTTGTCCTTGAACATATTTATCACCGAGGTTTTCAATCCGCTGAAACTGAAATCGTACGTTTTATTCCTCAGCATTGGCCTGGGGAAGTGATAGGCTGTTGCATTCCCCTCTTTAGACAGTTTATCAATTACGGGTCCACCGGGAAAATCAAGGCCGAGGAACTTGGCGATTTTATCGAAAGCCTCCCCGGCAGCATCGTCCAGCGTGGTGCCCAGTAACTCGTAGCGATTACCATCGGCAACATAGAGGAGCATGGTATGCCCCCCGGAGACCGTCAGGCAGACATGTGGAAAAGGCATCCCGGGATTGCTGAGTCGGTTAGCGTAGATATGGCCTTCGATGTGATGCAAGCCGATGAGAGGCAGCTTACGCGAATAGCTTATGGACTTCGCCGCGGCTACGCCGACCAGCAGACACCCGATGAGTCCCTGCCGTGCGGTGACGGCTACCGCCTCGACATCATCCAGTGTCTTTCCGGCATTATCTAGAGCTTGCTTGATGACGTAGCCGATAAGCTCGGTATGCCGGCGGGCAGCGACCTCGGGCACTACACCGCCGTATTTACGCAGCAAATCAAGCTGGGTGGCGATGACATTCGACAATATCGTCTGACCGTCAGTCACCAGTGCCGCCGAGGTCTCATCGCAGGATGTTTCAATACCCAGAACCAGCATTAATTTATCCTTTATCCCGATGCTCCATATTTATTTACAAATGCTCTGGCGGTTGATTCTTTAAGATAAAGCGGCGTTAAAGCGAGGGTATCATCACTATCACCTTTTTCAAGTCGCCGACCGGCCAGCAGGGCGACCACCGCTCCGTCCGGCGCCGCTTCAATAGCCTTTACGGGTGACGTCAATACTCCTTCATAAAGCTGTAAATATGATTCTGTCCCCTGCCCTACGAGAACGGCAGATTCGTTTATTTTGGCCAGCAATTCCCTGATGTCACCGTAAAAGTAGTCGCCGGTAATTACGACGCCTTCATCATCAGGTAAATAGAAAGCGGCGTAAACGTTCGAGCCGGTGCCGGCATGAATCACGGCACAAATCTGACTAGTCTCATTTCTCGCCCGGTAAGCCAGAGTCTCCAGAGTGGATACGCCACCGACAGGTTTACCCAGGCTGAACGCCAGCATTTTACCCACCGTTACCCCCACCCGTATGCCCGTCCATGAACCGGGACCAAGTCCGACACCTATCCCCTGTATATTTTGAAGCGCAAGGCCGGCGCTTTTCAGTACAGTATCAATGTTATCGACTATCTGCTCCAGGGAGTCGGTTTTAGCGTCGAAAGAGCGACCAGCCAGCATTTTTTCGCCGTCGACCACGCCGATGGCATTGGTGTAACCGGAGGTATCGATGCCCAGCACTACCATGACTTACTAATCTTCCTCATTAAGTCGTTATATTTATCCCCCTCCGCCGAGAAGGATATCTTCCTTTTACGGGCAGAAAGACCTGTAAAGTCTACTTTCAGGTATTCGGAGGGTAAAAGAGGCAAAATCTTCTCCGCCCACTCGATGATAATCACCCCCGATTCCGCCCGGGCAAGGTAGTCCGGCCAGCCGATATCGACGACATCCGCCGCATCGCCGAGTCGGTACAGGTCCATATGAAAAACGGGGAGCCTGCCATTATATTCGTTGACCAGGACAAAGGTGGGGCTGTTGACCTGCCGCAGCGGCACGCCCAGTCCGGCCGAGATACCCCGGGTCAGTAGCGTTTTACCGCAGCCGAGCTCCCCGATTAAGGCGATAATACTTCCACCCCTCAGACTATCCCCGATTTTCTCACCGAGCGTCTGAGTATCAGAGGAGCTGTTGCTGATGTATTCATAATTTACCATGAAGGTAGTAATCCCCGGGAGAAAATATTTACAAAATTTATCAAGCGTAATGGCAATATTTCACGCCTGAGAGATAGTTTTCCGTACTTGACGATAGTATAACATAATGGTAAATTGTGTTCTATAAACCATGGTTAAAAAGCGTCAACAACCACCCCAGGACGAAAGCCACCGGATAGCCACCACCGACGATATCGAGGTGTCAACTTACCTTGAGATTGCCAAGGAAATTGGTGGTGAGCAGCCGGCGGCAACCGAAGACGCGGTATCCGGCGCCAAGCGCGAGGCAATTATCGTCCTGGACTTCGGCTCGCAGTATAACATGCTGATCGCCCGCAGGGTGCGGGAAAGCCAAGTATACTGCGAACTGCTGCCGCACGATACCCCCTGGGAAAAGATAGCCCCCCTGAATCCCAGGGGATTTATTTTATCCGGAGGTCCGGCCAGCGTTTACGCCCCCAACGCCCCGCTGGCTCCGTCCTACGTTTACGAAAGCGGTCTGCCGGTGCTGGGCATCTGCTACGGGATGCAGGTTATTACCAAGCAACTCGGCGGTCAGGTAAAGCCGGGCACCAAGCGTGAGTACGGCCATGCCGTGATGCATATCAGCCAGGTAGACTCACCGCTATTTGCCGGAGTCCCCGAATCGACACCGGTGTGGATGAGCCACGGCGATAAAGTCGACGAGTTGCCACCGGAATTCGCCAGTATAGCCTACACGGAAAATTCGCCCAATGCGGTCATAGGAAACGGCAAGGGCATTTTCGGTCTGCAGTTCCACCCCGAAGTAGCCCACACCCCGGAAGGGAATACGATACTGAAGAATTTCATCTATCGGGTATGTGGGTGCCAGGGAAACTGGACAATGGGAAACTTCGTCAGCGAAAGCATAAACCGTATTAAAGACCAAGTTGGCGACGGCAGCGTCATCAACGCACTCTCGGGCGGGGTGGACTCATCGGTGGTGGCGACACTCATCCACCGCGCCATCGGCGACCAGCTTACCTGCATCTTCGTCAATAACGGCCTGCTGCGGCGAGAAGAAGCCGACAGGACCCTTAAAGTCTTTGAAAATAACCTGGGCATGAACATCGTCTATGTCGATGCTACGGAAAGGTTTCTCGACCGCTTGAAGGGCGTGATAGACCCCGAGGAAAAGCGTAAGATTATCGGCGAGGAGTTCATCAGGATATTCGAAGAGGAAGCGAAAAGAATCGGCAAGGTCGATTTCCTGGCGCAGGGAACGCTTTACCCGGACGTCATCGAAAGCGTTTCATCGGTAAGCACGGCTTCCGCCAAGATAAAATCACACCACAACGTGGGCGGGCTACCCGCCAAGATGGTGCTCAATCTACTGGAGCCACTAAGATATCTTTTTAAGGACGAGGTACGGCTGGTCGGCCAGGAGCTGGGACTGCCGGAGGAAATGGTACGGCGGCAGCCCTTCCCCGGTCCGGGACTGGCGATAAGGTGCATCGGCGAGGTTACGCGGGAGAAACTGGAGATTTTGCGCAGCGCCGACTTTATCCTGATGAACGAGGTCAAGAAAGCCAAGCTCTATAACCAGCTGTGGCAGAGCTTCTGCGTGCTCACCGACGTGAGGTCGGTGGGGGTGATGGGCGATTACCGCACCTACGGCTATCTGGCGGCTATCCGCGCCGTTACCAGTGACGACGCCATGACGGCCGACTGGGCCCGCCTGCCCTACGACCTGCTGGCACGCATCTCCAACCGGATAGTAAACGAGGTGGACGGCGTCAACCGCGTTGTCTATGATATAACCTCCAAACCCCCCTCGACGATAGAGTGGGAATAGTAACAATATAAATCCCCCTTAATCCCCCTTTACGAAAGGGGGACAATGGACGTGGAAAATTAACGGAAAGGTGCATGATGATACGGGGCGGTGTGGTGGGAAAAGATAACAAAGAGGGGAAATCGGGGAGGTATAAGGGGAGTTTGAGGGGCGAAGCCCCTCAATATTAATTCTTCCCCCTCTCCTTGATAGGAGAAGGGGATACAGGGGGTGAGGTAGATAAAGATCAATGAGGTGAAGGGAAGTGAAAGGGAAATTAATCTGGTCAATATTCTGGGCGTTAGTCGTGGTTTTTATCATAGTAGTCGGTATGATTTTCATTCCACAAGTCAATAGATTATTGTTCGGTGAGGAGAATCCCACACTGATGGGTTTTGTTTTTGTTATTTCCGCTGGGGTTGTCCTCCTCGGCCTGGGTGTGACATTACTTGTGCTGACCGTAAAGAAGAAAGTACCCGGTCTGCTCAAGAAGTTTTTACTGTTAACGGGGACTTCCGCCGCAGGACTGACTGTTTTTGTCATCCTGCACAATCTGATCAGTGGACTGTTTAATATTGAAGAGGCGGTCTTTTTCATACTTGCCACCCTTGTCTGCCCGATAGGCTTTCTGGTCGGCGCTATCGGTACCATAGTGCTTGTGCTAAAAACAAATCAAGCATTCCGGCGTGAACATCCTAAGGGGGTGATTTAGATAAAAACCTTAGTAGTCGGCAGCGGAGCCAGGGAACACACCCTCGTCTGGAAGCTGGCCCAAAGCCCGAAAGCAAACGAGATATACGCCGCTCCCGGTAACGCCGGCATGGCCCGGCAGGCGCAGATAGCCGATATCAAGGCCGAGGATACCGACGGAATGGCAAAATTCGTTAAAGAGAACAGCATCGACCTTACCGTGGTCGGCCCGGAGAACCCGCTGGCGGCGGGCATCGTCGACAAGTTCACCGAAAGCGGCCTGGCTATCTTCGGTCCCACGCAGAAAGCCACTGCTATAGAATCGAGTAAAGTCTTCGCCAAAGACCTGATGCAGCGTCACGGGATACCCTGCGCCAGGAGCGTCAGCTTCACCGAATACGAAAAGGCCGCCGAATATATCCGGAGCCAGAGACCTCCCATCGTTATCAAAGCCGACGGGCTGGCGGCGGGAAAAGGGGTTATCATCGCCGAGACAATTGCTGAGGCGTTAGATACACTTGAAAGCATTATGAAAACCAAGAGTTTCGGGACGGCGGGGGATAGGGTGGTCATCGAGGAGTACCTGATGGGGAGAGAGATGAGCTTCTTCGTGTTTACCGACGGACAGAGAGTTTTACCCACCGTGCCCGCCTGCGATTACAAGCGGATTTATGACGGCAACAAGGGGCCGAACACCGGCGGCATGGGCAGCTACAGTCCGCCTCCCTTCTATAACGACTTAATGGGCGATATCATCATGAAAACGGTCATGGAACCCGTCGTCCTGGCCCTTGACGATGACGGCAGAACATTCCGGGGTACTCTTTACGGCGGCCTGATGATTACCAATAATATGCCGAAAGTGATAGAATTTAATGCCCGGCTGGGAGACCCGGAAACACAGGTGGTCCTGCCGCGGCTGAAAACGGACCTGCTGGAAGTTATCCTGGCGGTAATCGATAATAAACTGGATACGATAAAGCTGGAATGGACCGAAGAAGCCTGCGTGGGGGTGGTAGCAGCTTCGGGGGGATACCCGGGGAAATACAAGAAAGGGCTACCGATAAGCGGGCTGGACGAAGTGGATAAAGACATTATGATTTTTCATGCCGGGACCAAAGCGGGGCCGGACGGACAGATACTTACCAACGGCGGCAGAATACTAACGGTAGCCGCCCTGGGTAAAGACCTGGCCGAAGCCAGGGAGAAAGTCTATAAAAACATAGATAGAATCCGGTTTGACGGGTGCTATTACCGCAGGGATATTGCGGATCTGGGATGATATATCCCCCTCTGTCCCCCTTTACGAAAGGGGGATGATAGGTGGCGAATAGCAAGGCAATACGGGGAGTTTGAGGAGCAAAGCCCCTCAACATAATTCCTCCCCCTTTCCTTGATAGGAGAGGGGGACACAGGGGGAGAGGTAGACAATCAAAGCAACGGATTGCTTCGCCTCCGCCTGCGGCGGATGGTCTCGCAATGACACAGAACTAAAAATGGGGGTGAGGTAGTAAGAATATGAGTAAGCCACTGGTCGGTGTAGTAATGGGTTCCAAGTCGGATGCCGAAATACTCCAGCCAGCGCTGGAAATCCTTGATAAACTCGGCATCGAACACGAAGTCAACGTAATATCAGCCCACCGCACCCCGGAGAAAGCCAAGCAGTACGCGGAGTCGGCCCGGGAGCGGGGTATAGAGGTAATCATCGCCGCGGCGGGGATGGCGGCGCATCTGCCGGGCGTCCTGGCCAGCTGGACCACCCTGCCGGTAATCGGCGTGCCGGTAGCCAGGGGGGAGCTTAAAGGGGTGGACGCGCTTTATTCCATCGTGCAGATGCCCCCCGGCGTACCGGTAGCCTGCATGGCTATCGGCAGCCCCGGAGTAAAGAACGCCGCCTACATGGCGGCCGTCATACTGGGCATTAAACACGAAAAAATCCGGGAAGCCTACGAGCAATATCGTCAAGAGCTTCAGATTTAAAAATCCCCCCCAAACGATGTAAAATATAGATTCGGTGTTTCTATTGTTAAATAAAGCGGAACCGTCAGGCAAAGGAGAGTATCATGATTGAGCGGTATTCCCGGCCCGAAATGAAGAGGGTATGGTCGGACGAAAACAAGTATGAAAAATGGCTCGAAGTAGAGATAGCGGTCTGCGACGCCTGGTCGGAACTTGGCGTCATCCCGCGCAAAGCCATACCGAAAATCAAGATGGCGAAATGCAATCTGAAACGCATGGAGGAAATCCTGCAGGAGACCCGGCATGACGTCACCGCCTTTCTCGGCGCCGTGGCGGAAAGCCTGGGAGAAGAATCGCGTTTTATCCACCTCGGGCTGACATCTTCGGACATCATCGACACGGCTACCAGCCTGCAACTGGTGGAAGCCTCCGACATACTTCTCAGTGATGTCAAGGAGCTAACGGCAGTCCTGGCACAGAGAGCCATCGAACACAAGTACACCTTAACGATAGGTCGTACTCACGGGATTCACGCCGAGCCGACTACCTTCGGTCTGAAAATGGCGGTATGGCTGGATGAAATGAGACGCAACACGCAGCGCCTTACCGAAGCTAAAAAGATCATAGCCGTGGGCAAAATATCCGGGGCGGTGGGCACCTACGCCACGGTTACCCCCGATGTAGAAAGCAGAGCCTGCAAGAAGCTCAAGCTTTCTCCCGCGCCGGTATCAAACCAGGTGCTGCAGCGCGACCGCCACGCCCAGTTCGTCACCACTCTGGCAATAATAGCGGGCTCCCTGGAGAAATTCGCCACGGAAATAAGGGCTCTGCAAAAAACCGAGGTACGTGAAGTCGAGGAGCCTTTCGGCAGCGGTCAAACGGGTTCCTCGGCGATGCCGCACAAGCGTAACCCGGAGCTCTCGGAACGGGTATGCGGTCTGGCCCGCCTGATTCGAGGTTACGCGCTGACATCGCTGGAGAACATCGCCCTCTGGCACGAGCGCGATATCAGCCATTCCTCCAACGAACGCCTTACCCTGCCGGACTCGTGCCTGGCGCTGGACTACATACTGAGTCTTTTCACATCGGTGATGAAACGACTGCAGGTCTACCCGCACCGCATGAAAAGGAACCTGGAACTGACGCGGGGGCTGGTCTTCTCGCAGAGGGTTATGCTGGCGCTTATCGAAAAGAAACTGAGCCGACAGGAAGCCTACCACCTGGTGCAGAGAAACGCCATGAAATCGTGGAAGGGCAACCGTAATTTCATGACCCTGCTGAAAGCCGATAAAGGAGTCAGGGATGTCATTTCCGCCGAAGAACTTGATAAAATATTCGACTACCAGTATTATCTACAGCACGTGGACGAAATATTCCGTCGACTCGGCTTAACGAAATCGCAATGGCAGGGTATTATTAACGATAACGTCGAGCTGAAACCGAGGTCGATATAATATCCCGGTAATTGCATCCCGAAATAAGCTGAAATCGAACAGCCTGGAAGGGGAAAAATGGACACACAGAGTGCCGAAGTATTAATGAAAACAAACCTGCCGCTACCCGTTTTTCTACGCGGCAAGGTACGCGATAGCTACGACCTCAACAGTCACCTGCTGATTATCGTCACCGATCGCATATCCGCTTTCGATGTCGTTCTGCCCAGCGGCATCCCCAACAAGGGACACGTACTCAACCGGCTTTCTTCCTTCTGGTTCCGGAAAACGACCGATATTATACCCAACCACATGGCCGAGGCGGTCGACGACATCCACTGCATCGATTCCTATTTGCCCGCCAACCAGAAATTCACCTGTCCGCCGTATCTCCGGGGGCGGTCGATGGTGGTAAAGAAGGTAAAACGCATACCGGTGGAATGCGTCGTCCGCGGTTACATCTCCGGCTCGGCCTGGGCTGAGTATAAGGAACACGGCACGGTATCGGGTAACGCCATGCCCGAGGGACTGGTAGAGAGCCAGGAGCTGGAGAAGCCCATCTTCACCCCCACGACCAAGGCGGACAAGGGGCACGATGAGCCGATTAGCATGGAAGAAATAGTCAAGGCTATCGGCCGGCCGATGGCTGAGGAGATGGAAGAAAAAAGCCTGGCCCTTTATGAATACGGTCGTGCGTACGCCCGTGAGCACGGGATAATTATCGCCGATACCAAGTTCGAGTTCGGCATAGATAATAACCGCTTGATATTAATAGACGAAGCGCTTACCCCGGACTCTTCACGTTTCTGGGACGCCGAACTCTACCAACCCGGCAAGTCGCAACCCAGCTTCGATAAACAACCGGTACGCGACTGGCTTGAGGAGTCGGGCTGGAACAAGGAACCCCCGGGGCCAGTGCTTCCCGACGATATCATCGAAGCGACGTCGAAAAGGTATATGCAGGCTTACGAAAAAATCACGGGGCGCCAGCTGGCCTTCCTGGATGACATCACCTAACTTTGTAAATAGCCCTTGGTGGTGGGCAACTCTCCGCTGATACGCGGGTCAATCCCGGTGGCTTTATCCAGAGCCTTCCCCAGCGCCTTAAAGAGCGCTTCCGCCTTATGGTGGTCATTGCTGCCGTAGAGAATCCGGGCATGCAGGGTTATCCTCGACTCACTGGCGAAAGACTCCAGAAAGTGCCGGACGAGGTCGGAGGAAAAGCCGAACATATCGTTACCGACGAAGGATAAATCCAGGACGGCATAGCCCCGTCCGCTGATATCCAGGGCAACGGCCGCCAGGGTCTCATCCATGGGCACGGAAACATCCGCCATGCGCACGATACCCCTTTTTTCCGCCAGCGCTTCGGCGAAGGCTTTACCCAGGCAGATAGCCACGTCTTCCACCGTATGATGAGGATCATCGCCGGAAGCTTTCAATTTAATATCGAACATACCGTGCTTAGCCAGCTGCGACATTAAATGGTCGAACATGTTAATCCCGGTGCTAATTTCGTACTTGGCGGTGCCATCAATGTTAAGTTCCAGAGCTATACTTGTTTCCGAAGTCTCACGGTTAACGACAGCCGATCTTTTATTATCAGTTTCGGAGGTTAATAGCTTCATAGCGCCGCGAAGGAAAGTACCGCCGACGGGTACCTTCCCGGTACGTGTTCGCTGGTAAAGCGGTCGGCTGCAGCCGATTTTATCAGCCATCTGCTCGTCGGTGTAGCCCCTGGCGTTCTGAAACTGCACTACTTTTTCCAGTATATCACCTAATGAGTCCATAATATCTCCAAACTGTTTACTATTATTAACTATTATTTACAATACTGTTATCTATTATAACATATAATAGGTATTTGTCAATAGCCGATGTTATATATTTTGCTTATTTGTGATATTTTTACAGGCTCATCCCCTCGCTGGCGTACTCCCCTGTTGGGTTAGGGGGATATCAATCTATCCCCCTAACCCCTTCCTTTGGTAAAGGAAGGGGGGATTTTTACGAAGGGAATCCTACTCATTGAATCATGGTGCTTGAAGGCCAGTGCTGTGAATAATTGAGAGAGGACGCCGCCTCCTTTTGCCCCAACGGTGGAAAGGGATATAACCCCCCCCCCCCTTACGAAAGGGGGACAAGGGGTGGGATAGACTAACGGGCAGTCATGCCGATGAAACGAGGGCGGTCGGGTGGGAAAAGATAATTAAGGGGGGGCGGGGATGAGGTGAGTACCTTTAACAAGCTCTACACCCTTATGCCCAGCAGCATTTTAAGTCGGAGCTTGAGTACGTTCCGCTTCCCTATTTTCTTCTCCATGATTTTCATGAACATGGTGTCTTTATCTTTGGGAGGCACTAACTTATGCTCTTTCTGGATCATGCGGCTGGCACCCGATTCGCAGGTGACGACGCAATTGCCGCAGCCTATACATCGGTCAAGATCAACCATCGCTTTACTATTTACAAATGTTCTAGCCTCAAGTTGACAACGCTTAACGCAGGTGCCGCAGCCCGTGCATAACGCCGTATCGACCTCCGCATAGTAATTGCTGGCGTACATATCGGCGGGACGGGGTGATTTCTTAACAGCGCTGAGGAGTCCGCAGCAGTCCCCGCAACAACAGCAGAGAGCCTCGGGATTGCGAGAGTTCTCCGGCTGAAGGATGAATCCCGCCTGACGCGCCCTGTCCAGTATAGCCAGGGCTTCTCCCTGAGTAACATAGCGTCCTATCCCCATATCGACATACTGGCGGGCATGGTCGGGGCCGATTTGCAGGCAGGTCTCGCGGATATCGGAGTAGCGGCAGCTCTCTCCCTGGATGTCTTTAGTCTGGCGGCAGACACAGTTAGCCACCGCCAGAGGTCCCGGGGCGTTCTCGATAAGGTAGCGGGCGTCATCAAAGGTGCTTACCTTATACTTACCGGGCACGGGAACACTCGTCTCCACCGGAATCGTACGCAACTGGGGGATACCAATGCGACCGGTGGTCTCAGCCTGTTCAAAGTGCTCCTGGTGATATATGTGGAAAGTGTCGACGAGGTCTTTGGTAAGACGGTCTACCTGAAAATCAACGATTCCGCCAGCAGTAACTCCGGCATTTTTATAACGTCTCTCTTTAAACTTCTCGCGGTAGACCAGAATCGTTCCCTTGCGTGTCATGAGGTCCAGTTTCTTCTGCAGTTCGTCGACGGACATGCTCATGCCGCTCTTTTTCAAACGGCGGTGGATAGTCTTGACCGGCTCCAGCTTAATCGTCGAGAGATAGGTAGCTATTTCAGCCTCTTCCGGGGTAAAGAGTTGTATCAGCAGACTGATATCCACCCCGGACTTCGTGGCGGGATAACCCACCGGCGACTTATCCAGATGCTCCTGCAACAACCGGTAGACATTACTCCCGGTGTTCATGTTTTTCTCCGTTCAGGGCTGGATTTCTCGCAGGGCACGTAATAAAGCGTCGGTATGTTCCGGTTTGCCGACGGTAATGCGGATACTGTTTTCCAGAAGAGGAATCTCGAAGTAACGCACCAGGATGCCTTTCTGCTGCAATCTCAGAAAGACTTCACGTGCGTTGCCACGGAGCACATTACAGAAGATAAAATTCGCCTGCGACGGGAACGGCCTTATCCAATCTATAGTCCCGAGTTGCTGGTAAAGTCTTTCTCTCTCCGCTACGATATCCCGGACTCTCTCCTGTAAATAGGCGACGTCGGCCAGCGATTCCCTCACCGCCACCTCCGCCACAACACTGACGTTATGAGGAATCTTGATAGCCATCAGATAATCGACGATGCGCGGCGGGAATATGCCGTAACCTATCCTTAAACCCGCCAGACCGGCCCACTTGCTGAATGAACGCAGCACCATCAGATTGGCATAGCGGTCGGTTAAAGGCACCAGTGTTTCGCCGTAGAACTCGTAGTAAGCCTCGTCCAGCACCAGCGGGACACCTGTTTCGGCAATCTTGATAACGTCATCACGGGGCACAACATTCCCGGTGGGATTATTGGGGCTGGCCAGGAATACCAGCCTGGTGTTAACGTTGATAGCGGAGATAACACCCGGAACGTCAATTGTATAGTTTTCATCTCGGGGGACATTGACTACCGTACCGCCGCAGATTTCGGTGCTGAAACGGTAGATATCGAAGGTGGGGACGCAGTTGATAACCTCATCGCCCGGCCCGACGAACAACCGCACCAGCATATCGATAAGGGTGTTACTGCCGTGTCCGGCGACAATACGCTCGGCGGGGGCGCCGGCATAGTCCGCCAGCATCCTGCGGAGCTCCTGCTGTCCGTCGTCAGGATAGATACTGAACCGTGAACCATCGGAAAGCGCCTTGATTACCCACGGGGAACAACCGTAGGGATTTTCGTTGGCGTTCAGTTTAATGATATCGCTCTCGGGTACTTCAATCTTCCCCGTAAGCGTATCCGGCGATATGCTGGCGCTGTACCCGGTAAAACCTTTCAGATGAGACCGGACGTATTTTTCTATTCCTGCTTGAGAATCATAGTTCACTCCTGATGCCCCCTGCCTGTTTTATAAAATCGTTTTTCAATTGCCCGGGCATGAGCGTCAAGTCCCTCGGCGCGGGCGATTACCGACGCGGCTTTACCGAGCTTCCTAATGTCCGACTCCCCGGTATTGACTACGTCTATCATCTTTACAAAATCGAGAATATTCAGCGGCGAATCGAACCGCGCCGTACCCTCGGTGGGCAGGACATGGCTCGGCCCGGCAACATAATCGACGAGAACCTCGACGGAATGCTCCCCCAGGAACAGGCAACCGGCATTTGTCACCTGTGAGACATACGCATTCGGCTTATCTACCACCAGGCAGAGGTGCTCCGGTGCGTAGAGATTAGCCAGCTCTACCGCTTCAGCCACGTCCGACACCAGACCGATGAACCCCCGGCTCTCCAAGGATTTAGAGGCAGTGTCCCGGTGCGTCAGGGTCTGTATTTGCTTATTGACTTCGGCGCTAACGCTTTCCGCCAGCTCTTTGGAGGTAGTCAGCAAGATAGCCGTCGCCATGGCGTCGTGCTCCGCCTGGGCCAGCAGGTCGGCGGCGCAGTATTCGGCATTGGCGGTGTCATCAGCGATAATAATCACCTCGCTCGGCCCGTAGAGTCCATCGATACCAACCATTCCATACAGCAACTTCTTGGCCAGGAATACGTATATATTCCCCGGCCCGCAGATTTTGTCCACGGCGGGCACGGACTCCGTACCGAAAGCCAGGGCGGCAATTGCCTGAGCACCGCCGACGGAGAAAACGCGGTCAATACCAGCGATATCGGCCGCTGCCAGCGTCACGGGGGATACCCTCCCCGGTTTGCCGGGTGGCGTCACCAGTACTATCTCTTTAACCCCGGCTACCCTAGCGGGTATTGCCGTCATCAGGAGGGAGGACGGCAGCGGGGCGGTAAAGCCGGGGGCATGGACACCGACGCTGCTGAGCGGACGCATCATCCAGCCTAAACCCTCGCCTTTTTTATCACGGACAAGGGCGTTCTTCTGGACGGTATGAAAGTCAGCAATGCGTTCGGCAGCCAGTTTCAAAGCAGCCAGAAGCTCACCGTCGACCCCGTAAGCAGCCTGTTTTATATCTTTCCTATCCACCTCCAGCGAGGCCAGTTTGACGCCGTCGAACTTCTCGGTGAAGTCGAAGAGAGCAGCATCACCCCTTTTACGCACATCATCGATAATATCCCTGACGGCACGCTCTTTTTCATCGCTCCCAAAGCCCTGCTGCGAGACCTGCCGCGAAAGCAACTCTTTTACCGACTGATATCCTTCAACAATCCTCATCTAGTCGTCTCCGAGAGCATTACGCATTCTTTTAACTAAAGTTTGAATCCGCTTTCCTTTAGGAGAATCTGATACCACCGCTTTATTACCGATAAGACAGGCGGTGGATACGAAAAGCGTATCGATAATCTTCAGGTTGTGCCGTGCGATTGTCCGCCCGGTCTCGGTGTTCTCAATAAGCAGGTCAGCGTCGTCGGGAAGGAAAGCCTCGGTAGCGCCCCAGGTGGGAATCACGCGATAGTGCCCGAGGTGGTTCTCGCGGGCATAGCGGTCAGCCAGATTGACGTATTCAGACGCCACGCGGAGAGAGCTACCGTTGCCGACGAGATACCGGCTGAGACCGGCGGCATCCTCGACGGAAAGCTCGCGGCTGACCACCGCCACCAGCCTGACCCGACTGAACTTAAGGTCGAGAAGCTCCCGGACCGGACTCGAAGGGAACTGACATAGGTGTTCGGTGAGCCAGTCGCGACCCGTTATCGCCAGGTCGAAATTGCCGTTAGCTACCTGGAGCGGCATATCCTGGGGCCGGACAACCTTGACCGCTACACCGTCGATATTGATTTCGGGACGGCGGTTACCCGTGGTCGAGGGATATCCATTAAGACGTATGCCGGCTTTGTTTAGAAACTCTATTGTCGGGGGCTGCTGGTGTCCGTCGGGTAAAGCCAGACGCACCAGGTCTTTATTATCCCTGGCAGAACCAAGAGTACGTACAGAAAACTTTCGCATCACCGCCGCCGCCGGCTTTTTATCGCGCGTCTCAGGCAATCCGTCGCAGATAGAGCCGATTACCTTATCCAGTTTTTTTGATTCCAGGCTGTTTTTATGGGCGATAAGGCAGGCGCCGAACTCCAGTTCACAACTCAGCGGCGCCATACCAGCTTCCGCCAGTTCAATCTCGTTCCGTGCCGAAAGCAGGACCATATCGGCATTCTCGGGGGGATAGACTTCGGCGGCACCCCAGAGCGGGAAAATACTGAAGCGACTTAATCGATTCCTCAGGGCATAGGACTCCGCCAGGTTGGGGTACTCACCGGCGATGCGCACCGGCGACCCGTCCCGGATAATATCGGATACATCAGAAGCCGACGCCACGTAAAGGCAACCCTCTCCATAGAAAAGGTCTTTTACTTTTACCAGTCCGCTGCGGGGATATTTAGCCATCAGCTCTTCAATCCAGTCCAGACAGCAGATACCGAGGTCGTAGTTGCCCGCCGCTATCTGGACGGGAATATCCTTCTCGTGAAAGACCCTTATAAGTACATTCGGGTATCTCTCGGAGCAGGGTCTATAAAAACCCATATCGGAATGATACTCATCGAGACGCCAGTCGGCTTTCTGCAGCAGCGACGCCGTTTTCCTTAATAAACGCCCTTTAGGCAGGGCCAGCTTAATCACCACCGTTCGCCTCCAGCAATTTTATAAAGTCGACAACCGTTGTAAAGTCATACTTCCGGGACTTAAGATTGTCCCGAACCTCAAACACTGTATCTTGCTTTACTTCAATTACCCACCGGTAGTCTGTCGACACCTTTATGCCGAGGTCAATCTCGGTAATATATCCGGCCTCACGTAGATTACCGGCAAGCTCGTAGGCGGCTTTGATGGACTCGTTACTACTCTGCCGCGGACGTACGAGGATACCCGGTGATTCGGGAGGCTTGAGTAAGTCCGGATTAACCAGCTTCAATAAACGGTCGCAGTAAAGGGCGAAGCCGCAGGCAGGTACGTTGCCACCACCCATGGATGGTATCAGGTCGTCATAGCGACCGCCCCCACCTATTTTCTCATCACCGGTATAGAGCTGGAATATCACGCCCGTGTAGTACTCAAAGCCTGCCCCGGAGACAATGTCAATCTGATAGCGGCACCCCAACAAATCCAGCAGTTCCACAGCCTGCAAGAAATCATCAAGGCAGGGAGCGATATCGGGCATATTTTTTACCAGCAAAGCCCGCTGGTTCTTCAGGAAATCAGACGGTTTACCCTTTAAATCCAGTAAAGGCTTTAATATCTTTTCATACTCAGGATTATCACGTCCGATTCCGGTCAACGACTCCGCATCCCCAGCGCCGAGTCCGAGCTTTTCCAGCAATATTTTTATTATCCCGGCGTGAGAGAGTCTTAGCTCCACGTCTTTTACACCCAGCTTCTCTAAAATCTCCGTGGATAGCGCTATCAATTCTACGTCCGCCGCCTTTGAATCAGACCCGATAAGCTCAGCGCCGGACTGCCACCGCTCTCGCGGTCTCTCTCCCACCTCCTCAAACATAAAAATGTTGGCGGTATAAAAGAGCCTGGCAAGCCCGTCTTTTTCCATGTTCTCGGTATAAAGGCGCGCCACCGGAATGGTACCGTCAGGTCGCAATACCACCCTTTCACCGCTCCAGCCGTCCCAGTCCAGGAAAGAATACACCTTCCCCAGCATAGCGGGCGTGAGCGTCCCGGCCGAGGTGAAAAGGTGCAAGTATTCGATTGTAGGCGTCCTGACCTCTTGATAACCCCATTTCAGAAAGCACCGGCGGCATATCCCTTCGATAATACGAAATGCGGCCATATCGGCGGGGAGGAGGTCTCTCATGCCTTTGCATCGCTGCGGTTTCATCTGGCATCCCTTTTTACAGTTACGTAAATACTATAATAATTTACACTAATTCACATAGCTATTCAATGATGATGGGGAAAGTTTCGATTGGTTTTATATTATGGATGTACCTCTCCCCCTTGGTCCCCCTCTCCAAACAGCGATATTAAATCTATCCGGTAAATATTTATGTTTGGAGAGGGGGAGTTATTTTTCTAAGAGGGGCTGGAACCCCTCTTCGCCAGCTACTCCCCTAGTGGGATAGACTAAATCCCCCTTAATCCCCCTTTACGAAAGGGGGACAAGAGAATGGATTCACCCTTTGACAGGCTCAGGGTGAGCGGTAGATTTGGGTTCCCTAAAGGAAAAGGGCACGGATGATACGAGGGCGGTCGGGTGGGAAAAGATGACTAAGCGGGGCGGGGTGGAGATAGTCCACGGGATATACTGACGACAGGTAGCCCGATACTACAGTTTCAATTGCATTTAAACTGTTATACAATTATAATAAGATGAATTTCAAAAGGTCTTACTATGGTTAAAATCAGAAGGATATTATTACTAATTATACTTGTGCTGCTGGCGCTGTCCGTGGCTACAGGAGTGCAGTCGCAGAGTCCGAGCGTCAGCGTGCTGACGATTAAGGGCACCATCAATCCCGTGCTTGTCGACTACGTAAAACGCGGTATTGAAGACGCCGAGGAAAAAGGCGCGGAAGCCGTCATCATCCAGCTCGATACACCGGGTGGTCTCGATACCGCTATGCGGGACATCATCCAGCATATGGTCAACTCCCGGGTACCGGTGGTCGTTTTCGTGTCGCCTTCGGGAGCCAGAGCAGCTTCGGCGGGCGTTTTCATTACCATAGCCGCCCATGTGGCGGCGATGGCACCCAACACGGCCATCGGCGCAGCTCATCCGGTATCTATCGGCGAAAACGGCGAGTCTACGATGTCCTCGACAATGGAGGAGAAAGTCCTTAATGACGCGTCGGCTTATATCAGGTCACTGGCCGAGGGCCACGGCCGCAATGTGGAATGGGCGGAAAGAGCGGTGAGGGAGAGCGTCTCGGCAACGGAACGCGAAGCACTGGAGCTAAACGTTATCGACATGATTGCTCCTGACCTCGATGGGCTGATTACGCAGCTGGACGGCTGGCAGGTAACCATGCTCAATGGCGAGGTGATCACAATAGAAACCAGCGGGGCAACCATCAACGATTTCCCGATGACAGCCGTCGAGAGCTTCCTCTATGCCATCGCCGACCCGAATATCGCCTACCTTCTCCTGAGCATCGCCACGCTGGGAATCATGGCGGAGATATTCAATCCCGGCCTCATCTTCCCCGGGATTGTCGGGGGCATCAGCCTGCTGCTGGCTTTCTATTCTCTGGGAATGCTGCCGGTGAACTATGCCGGTATTCTGCTAATCGTCCTGGCAATAGGGCTATTCATCGGCGAAGTATTAACCACCACCTTTGGTATCTTTACGGCCGGAGGTGTGGTATCATTGGTCATCGGGTCTCTAATCCTCTTCCAGGGGGCTTCTCCCGTTTTCCGGATTGACCCCTGGCTGATTGCAACCGTAACCATTATTGTTGGCGGAGCGCTGGCTTTTATCGTCCACCGGGCAATCGTCGCTCACCGGAAGCAAGCCCGCACCGGTAGAGAAGAACTGGTGGGTAAGACAGCTTTAGTGAAAGTTGCCCTGAAGCCCGAAGGCACCGTTTTCTATAAGGGAGAGCGCTGGAGAGCCGTCTCAGAAGATGCAGAGATAAAGATAGGTGAAGAAGTCGTCATCGACAGGGTCGATGGTTTATTATTGTACGTGAGCAAGAAACAGCAAACTAAATAGCTTGCAACGGGTTTAAAGGAGGTTTTCTTGGACGCATCTACATGGCTGATTATTATAATAGTCGTTTTCGTCGCTGCCTTCCTTTTCATTGCCATTGTCTGGGGAATCAGAGCCCACCGGAATAAAATAGCCGCTGGCAAAGAAGAGCTGGTGGGGAGAACAGCTTCAGTTGAGGTGGCTTTAGAGCCAAAAGGGGTGGTGCTGGTTGACGGTGAACACTGGACTGCGATAATCGACAATGGCAGGGCAGAGCCTGAAGAGGAGGTGATTGTTTCCAAGGTTGAAGGCCTGAGATTAATGGTAACCAAAAAAAATACATAAAAGGAGGTAAAAATGAATACTGGAGTTGTTGTAGTTATAGTAGTTATTGTTATTGTAGTGCTTATTATCGTCCCCATGGCAGTAAAAATCGTCACCGAATACGAACGGGGAGTGATTTTCCGCCTGGGGAGACTGGTCGGCGCTCGAGGACCGGGGCTTTTTCTTATCATCCCGTTCATTGACCGGATGGTCAAGGTCGACCTGCGTGTCGTGACGATGGACGTACCGTCCCAGGAAGTTATCACCAAAGATAACGTTACCGTCCGCGTCAACGCCGTCGTCTATTTCAGGGTCGTCGACCCCGAATCGTCGGTGGTCAAGGTACTCGATCATATCAGGGCGACCTCGCAGATATCCCAGACAACGCTGCGGAACGTGCTGGGACAGTCCGAACTTGACGAATTGCTGACCCAGCGCGAGAAGCTCAACCAGATGCTGCAGAAAATCATTGACGAGCATACCGACCCGTGGGGCGTCAAGGTGAGCACGGTTGAAATCAAGGAAGTAGAGCTTGCCGAAGAAATGAAGAGGTCAATGGCCGCCCAGGCAGAAGCCGAGCGAGAACGCCGCGCTAAAATCATCCACGCCGAGGGTGAGCTCCAGGCTTCGGAGAAGCTGGCACAAGCCGCTGCCATTATCGGCAGAGAGCCTTCCGCGATACAGCTGCGTTTCCTGTCAACGCTGACGGAAATCGCCAGCGAGAAGAACAGCACCATTATCTTCCCGTTACCTATAGAATTCCTGAAAGCTTTCGCCGCCAAGGGTGAAGAGAAGAAATAAACAAATTGTCAAAATAGCGGGAGGGGGATATTCCCCCTCCCCTTTTTCTCTTTAGCCCGGGTCCCCGACATTACCTTTCCCGCAGAGTCACGTCGCCGGCGACAATACGGGTAGAGCTGCCGTCATCAAGTTTGAGCATGAGGGCACCGGTTGAGTCGACAGATTCGGCCAGACCTTCCAGCGTTTCAGTGCCCGTCCGTACGATAACCCTTTTACCCAGCGTTACCAGTTTATCCCGCCACTCCTTGTAAATAGACTCACCATCAGGTAATTCCAGATATAAGCGTTCCATTTCAACCAGGAGATTATTAATTAAATCGGTCTTGGCAACGGTTCCCTGAACTTCTTTTTCCAGGCTGGTAACGGGGATATAACTATCCTGTATTTTTAATGCACCCAGATTAACATTTACACCGATGCCGATTATAGCCCGGGCGGTCCTGCCGCCGCTTATCTCGTTTTCAATTAAGATACCGCATACCTTTTTACCGTCGATAAGGATATCATTGGGCCATTTGATATCAGCTTTCAGTCCGGCAACGTTTTCGATGCTGCGTACCACCGCCAGGGAGGCAATCATTATCAGGTAAGGTAAGTTTGATACATCGGGATAGAGAATGAGCGACAGGGCGATATTGCCGGGGGGCGACAGCCAGAGACGTTTGACACGCCCTCTACCCGAGGTCTGTTCACCGGCGATAATTGCCGTGCCTTCCGAAGCTCCCTGCCGGGCTTCGCTGCGGGCGACATCCATCGTCGAAGATAGCTGCGGGAAATAAATAATCTTCTGACCGATGAATCTGGTATCCAGCTTGCCGGTTATCGATGCGGGTGAAGTATCTTCTTCTGCCATTTCAGTGCACACTACCGATATATATACGTAATATTACCATATAAAAACGAGTATATTAAGGGGATGGGCACCGGTAAGGGCACCGGCAGTTAGACTCTGACCTTGACAAAGGGGAGGATTTGAATGCCGACCCAGGGTTTAATCTCGAATCTAATATCGCCCTGTGAGTACCGTTCGGCACCGGCCAGCTTGGTGACATTGAGAACTTTTATAACCCGGTCATCTACCTGACCGGGGTCAAGCATGACATCGTGTGTTTTCAGCTGCAGATAATAGTCGCTCATACCGAAAACACGGTTCAAGGATTTTCCTTCGTAGATATGCCGGTCTATCACCAGCACTACCGACCGGTCATTGCGGCACATCTCCTTGCATACCTGGATGAAATCGACCTTAGCCACCGGGTCGACGCGTGTAATCAGCGGCGTCACGGAATCGACGATAACCAGCTTGAAGCGTCTGGGTATCGCGACGATGTTGTTAATCAGCTGCTGGAGGAACTGTTTGCTATTGGTGATGACATCGCCTTCATAGAGAGGGTATATCCTCAACCTGTCCGTCGTCACATCCTTCCGGATATCCAGAGATATGGATTCCATCTGGTCGACGAGTCCTTCAGCGGTATATTTCTTGGTGAAGTATGCCACCGAGGTCTCCTGAGAATGAAGGACGCCGTAGGTAATATACTGGCATAAAACGCTCTTACCGGTTTTAGCTTCGCCTTCAACCATTATGAGCGAGCTTTCGCGGATACCACCGCCCAACGCTTCAGCTATCTCCCTGACACCGGTGGTAACAGAGTCTGTTGTGGTTGTCATTCCCAGCATTCCGTCTTACCCCCACTTCACGATTGAATTATAACTCTTTTTATGTAAAAAGGACGTAAAAAGCCTGAAGAAATGAATAAACATTTCATAAATTATTTTAAAATGTTTGAACACAAAATAATTGACAATGTCTGATAATTTATCTACAATTACCCACAACTATAAGATTACAATTACCCACAACTATAAGATAAGGAAGAGGGGTGACTCTATGGACGTTACATTTGTTGACTCCTGGCTGTGGTTGATATTTATCGCCGCGGGTCTGGTACTGATTCTCATGGAACTTCTCCTCGGTATCGATACCGGACTCGATATGGTATTCATCGGTTCGGCTTTCATCCTGGGCGGATTGATAACAACCGCGCTTAAGTCCTGGGTCTGGACAGCGGTTATCAGCGGCGTTATCTGCGTGGCCTACGTATTTATCGGACGCCGGTATTTTCATAATCGGGTGGCCGTAAAAACGGAAAAAACAAATATCGATACTATTGTCGGAAAGAAGGGATTCGTCCAGCAGGATATCACCCAGGAAAAATACGGTATAGTTAAAATAGGCATGGAGGAATGGCGGGCCAAAGCGGACGAGGATATTAAAAAGGGTGAGCAGATAACCGTCACCGATGTAAGTGGCGTTACTTTAAACGTAAAAAGGATAGAAGGAGGTAACCAGTAACATGAGTGTAGGAGCAATAGTTGCAATCGTCATACTTTTCCTGGTCCTGGTAATAACGCTGGCGAAATCGGTTACGATAATCCACCAGGCCGAAAAGGGTCTTATCGAAAGGTTCGGGAAATACAAGGAGACGCTGGAACCGGGCCTCCGGTTCATTATACCGTACATGGACTCCCTCATCTCGCGAATCGACATGCGTGAGACGGTGCTGGACGTCGAGCCGCAAGCGGTCATCACCAAGGACAATGTTGGCGTAACCGTAGATGCCGTTGTGTATTATTACGTAACGGATGCCAAAGCCGTCAGGTATGAAGTCGCCAATTTTTACGTAGCCGTAAGTAAGCTGGCACAGACGAATTTAAGAAACTTGGTCGGTGACATGAGCCTTGATGAAACCCTGGCATCGAGAGAACATATCAACTCCGCCCTGCGGCTAACGCTGGACGAAGCTACCGATAAGTGGGGCGTCAAGGTCACCAGAGTAGAGGTAAAGGAAATCGAGCCGCCGCGTGATATCACCGATGCCATGAGCAAACAGATGAAGGCGGAAAGAGAAAAGCGCGCCGTCATCCTGGAGGCCGAAGCCTACCGGCAGAAGCAGATTCTGGAAGCCGAGGGCGATAAGCAGAACAACATCCTGGTAGCGGAGGGACAACGGCAGGCGGCGATATTAAGGGCGGAAGGTGAAGCCCAGGCTATCCAGAACGTGTCAACGGCGGCGGATAAATACTTCATAGGCAACGCGCAACTGCTGAAGCAGCTGGAGGTCACCCAGGCCTCGCTGGAGGCAAACACCAAGCTCATCATGTCCGACCAGTCCCGGCTGATAAACGTCCTGGGGTTATCCGAGGCACTCTCGAAGATGCCACCCAAGGCGCAGCAGAAAAAGATGGAGTAACGAGTGAGAAGAAATAAGAAGATAAGAATATTAGTATTAGCAATTATACCCATATTATTGTCCGTGCTGATTTTCGGGTGCACGGGCGGTGGGGAAACAGAAGGCAGTAGGATAGCTTTCTACTCCGACAGGGACGGCAACCTGGAGATATACGTGATGGATGCCGACGGCTCCAACCAGTTACGGCTGACCGATAATAACGCTAACGACTTTGCGCCGGGATGGTCACCTGACGGGGAGAAGATTGTTTTCAGTTCTGATATCAACGGTAATTATGACATCTATGTTATGAATGCCGACGGTACCGGCTTAGCGCGCCTAACCGACAATGCCGCCACCGACGGAGACCCGGACTGGTCGCCCGACGGGAGTAAAATCGTGTTCAGTGCCGAGAGGGATGGTAATCCGGAAATATACGTCATGGACGCCGATGGCTCTAACCAGATACGACTGACGGACAATGGAGCCCATAACTATGTGCCGATGTGGTCGCCGGACGGGAGCAAGATTGCCTTCCATTCCGACGTCGATGGCAATTTCGAGATATACGTGATGGATGCTGACGGGATCAACCAGACGCGCCTTACCTGGAACGCCGCCCTCGATTTAACTCCAGCCTGGTCACCCGATGGCGAGGAGATAATTTTCTGTTCGGAGAGGGACGGGAATTTTGAGATATATATTATGGATGACGATGGTTCCAACCAGACGCGCCTTACCAAAAATGAGAGCCGAGACGTGAAGGTTGACTGGTCTGTAGAGAGTAACAGGATAGTGTTTACCTCCGACCGTGACGGGAACACACAGATATACAGTATGAAACCCGATGGTTCGGGGCAGAGGCGGCTGACGAATAACAATTACGATGACTTCTGGCCGGCCTGGTCTGAGTAAAGAAATATTTAGAACAATATTTCGTAACACGTCTGGCGAGGGCGTTGGTGATATTGACAATGGATTTTCATTTGTGATATATTTAATATGCGCTCATTTGGAGCGCTTTTGTACCTTAACAACTGGATAGCGGAAGGAAGGTTCAAACAAGTAAACCCTAATTTTTTTGGAGAGTTTGATCCCGGCTCAGGATAAACGCTGGCGGTGTGCTTTATGCATGCAAGTCGAACGGACCACTTCGGTGGTTAGTGGCAGACGGGTGAGTAACACGTAAGTAACCTGCCCTTAAGTGGGGAATAGCTCTGAGAAATCGGAATTAATACCGCATATGATGGTGGTGGTAAAGCGTCACCATTAAAGGTTTCGGCCGCTTGAGGAGGGGCTTGCGCCCGATTAGCTTGTTGGTGAGGTAACGGCCCACCAAGGCTTCGATCGGTAGCTGGTTTGAGAGGACGATCAGCCACACTGGGACTGAGACACGGCC
>CAZCZJ010000024.1:0-28122 GCA_964503235.1 uncultured Dehalococcoidaceae bacterium
TCGAACCTACGACCAATCGGTTATGAGCCGACCGCTCTACCACTGAGCTACGAGCCCTTCTTGAAGTTAGTATTTTATTCGATATGCTTTACAAGATATTGTACCGTTATTTGGCCCTGTTATCAACATACCATCATAATACCGGCAATGTACGCTGGCCGTAGAAAAATCAAATAAGAGATAGTATTATGTAAACTACCCTTCCTGGTGGGTAACCTGTTTTATTATCTATACACAACCGGTCGGCTTGGGTACGCCCGCCCACTTGCAGGCAGACTGCGCCGGTCCCTTCGGGAATAGCTGATACAGCTTACTCAGGTTAAAACCCGTCTCTTTGATAAGCCTTCTTATCATCGGGCAGATATCGTTTTTCAGGTAGTAGCTCCTCACGTAATTTATTGCTTCCCAGTGCTCTTCCGTTAATTCGTTGACGTTTTCCAGTTCGGCATATGCTTTGGCGATATCCTCGGTCCATCTATCCGTTTCCTGCATGAATCCGTTTTCATCGACTTCGTAAGTACTGCCCGCCAGTTCCATTTGCGCCATATTTATCAATCTCTCCTTGAAAATTCGTTTGCCTGACTGATGACGTTATCCCGTTATTGGTCACAAGAGCCAAGAATATATTACAAGGAGACGATATCCCCCGCGCTGTGAATCAGGAGCACGTCGGCGCCCTCCTTGTCCCACACCGTTTTAACCTCGATACCGGTGGCTTCGCTGAAATCTTCGTCGAGGAACTCCAGGTTGTCTATAGCTACGCTGAACTTCATGCCGGTAGGAGAGCCCACCTCCAGCTGCAGTACCGTGCCCTTTTCATGTAGTTCCTTTGGTGCCCAGCCCAATTCCTGACTGAATACCTTGCGCAGTTCCCATCTCAGATGAGTCGGCAGGTTAATGATTCTGATTGTCCGGTAAACGAGGATAGATACGAAGACGGCCAAAGAGCCGATTATAAAGACATGCCAAAACACTTCAAAAATCAGACCTTAAATATAAGAGTCATGGGGGATACTATTGCATGCTATCGATGATGAATCCCGCCGCAATCCTGCAGCCTATTCCCGGTGGCAGACCGCATTTCTGGAAGCCTTTCTCTTCGGTGAAAAGGGTCATGGCGGTATCGCTATCCCCCGGGTTAAGCCGGTGCCCCAAGGTCACCGTTTCGATGATATCGGCGCAGTACATATGCCCGACTTCGCCTTCGAAGAAAGCCATGTATTTCTGTGAGATGAGGATGGGATTTCTTTCGGGGTCTCCCATTATCGAAAGGTCCAGCGGGTCGTCGCTGCCGAAATAAAGCCCGAAGTTTATCAGGGCGCCCGTTATACCCCCGCACATATCGCCCGTCCCTCCTACGCCAGGGAAAGGAGACAATGCCTTGATGATTTCCATGCTGCCTAGGCCGAACTCTTCCATCAGGGCCAGTGCCGTGCCCTGGGCGCAGTTCTTGAAGGTAAAATTGTATTCCTCGGCTCGGTACTGAACGCGGTCGAGGATTTCTTCCCGGCTGGCTATAATTTCCTCGTGTGAACGCTTATCTCTGGGAATCCCGTTGGCAACATATCCATTAATCCTGGCTTTAATGCCGTCAATATCCCATTCCCTTTCGGTAAGTTCATCAACCTTTTTCTTAAGAGCCGCGTAATCTGCCATTCTCCGCTAAGCCTCCTTTTTTGTTATTATCTGCTATTTTTCTTTAGTCTATGGAGCGGGAGACGGGACTCGAACCCGCGACAACCTGCTTGGAAGGCAGGGACTCTACCAAACTGAGTTACTCCCGCAGAGGCGATTACACGTAGATTTTACGCCATACGTTTATGGAAAGCAAGAATTTTCAACGTGTTCTCTACGACAGCTTTATTTGAAAAGGGGTATCTTGAGGAGATAGGTGAAAGTTAATCATACCAGAACTAAGATACTCTAATGTTCACAAATAGAGAAGGGAGCCCCCGAAGAGACTCCCTTACTTCTTGGATATTCCGTTATTACATTGAATAAATAGATATTACTTCGCAGCTTTCGCCTGCTTCAACCAATCTTTATATTGCTCTATATCCGATTCAATAAGTGGGTAACTCTTCATATTTGAATACCAAGCGTCAATTCCCCACACACTTTTAAGTTACGTCAGCAAGTTTTAGTGCATCTAACAAATCAACTATCGGATATATCTCCTGGTCGTAATAGGTCATAACTGGATTAGACGCTAGGTCTTTCATCCATTCTTCTGTATCGTCATAATCCAGGATAACGAAAACATACTGCGATGTGGGCGAATAGTACTGAGCAAGGATTTTGCCTTTGTCCTTCAGTTGTTTCGTTGGTTCTATGCTTCCTTTCACTAGTTGTGTTCTTGTCTCTGGTGGCAGTGAAAAAAGTAACTCCTTGGGTTTAGCGATAGATAGTATTTTCATTGTACTTCTCCTTTAAATATGTAATTATCGTGTGAATCAAATACCGTTTCCCTGACTCTATTGGCCGGGAATGGAGACACCCATTTGCTGGTACATGCTCAGCATATCAGCATATGGCATAGCGTCCACTTCCTTGCCACCTTCAAAGCGATAGAAGTAAGCAGCGCTCATATTTACTGGTTTACCTGTCGGTTCTATGTCTCCAAACTTACCCTTGAATGTACCCCGCCAAGAAAGCCGAACAGCCAACTTGTCCCCTTCGCCGACCATATCGTCAAGCGTCATATGAATATCGGGAAACGCGTTGCGAGTCATGTTGACGAATTGTGTAAAGCCTTCGGGACCTTTAAATTCCCCAAAAGGACTATGGTAAACATAACCAGTCCCGATAAGTTCAGGCACTACCGACATATTCCCTTTGTTGAATATCTCTTCGACAACGCGGCGTAATGTTGCTTTATTTTCTTCTACTGACATTTTATTTCCTCCTTTCTTTTTTGTTTATTTACTGGTTAGGAATTGGGATACCCGCCTGCTGATAAATCGTCAGTGCATTCATAATTCCCCACACTTCAACCTGTTTACCACCTTCAAGACGGCATAAATTTGCTGATTGTGATGTTACTTTCTTTCCCGTTGGAGCGATATCTCCCCATTTACCAGTGAATGTACCGGTAAACGTGGTAAAAGTAGCTACCATATCCCCTTCGGCGAACATATAGTCAATTTTTTCATGCCAATCAGGGAACGCAGTAAATACCGTGGTGAAATAATTCTTTACTCCTTCTGGACCTTTTATTTCCGGAGTCATGTGGAAGACATAGTTGGAAGCGATGAGTTCAGGTATTATAGCCATATTCTTTTTGTTGATAACCTCTTCATAGAAACGGCGGACAGCGGCTTTGTTCTCTTCTGTTGACATTTTGTTTCCTCCTTTTTCAATTCCCTTGATAATTCAAAAGTTTGCATAATCTTCTCACCTATCACCTCCCTACAAATAAATAACCGACCATATTTCAGGTCGGTTTCACTGTTGGCTCACCGCCACCCAAGTGCCCAGATGCAGGTGGCGAGTCAATGCCCCCATTTTACTGGTGCCGGGTAAATATTGTTTCTTCTATATTTTTATATGCAGACACAATCTAATCAATATGAAAGAAAATGTCAAGTTATTGCTTGAATGGATCCCTTATTACTGCCCTACGCCCCCACCCTATTTATAAAACTAGGTACAAAACATGGCCCTTAGGTACTACGTACTAGGAATTTCGTACAGTACTAAAGTAGTATTTTCAGGTATTGCATCATGTGCTAATATCTTAACGTATGTTAACATTGAAGAGTAAGTACAAGCAGGGAACGGTCAAGAACAAGTGGAAAATCCAGCAATGCCAGTGCGAGAGAGACTACTTTGACTATAAGAAAGACTGCGCTAATTGCGAAGGAAAAGACTACTGTTCTTCGGAGAAGTTCCGCCCCTTCTACATCGTTGTAGCCAAGAGCATGCTGGTTTTCGCTGACGACTATGAAAATGCCAAGGAGTACGCCAGCCAGGGTCACGGCTGGATGCTGGTGCGTGAGGGTGTGGATGGTATTCCCATAGATGTTAACGTCGAAGACGGCAAGGTCAATCTCATCCCTGAAGATGGCCAGGCAATCTAGTCATTTTCAATAGAAACAGCCAATAGTTAAAACGGGTATTCTTAGAACGATGCCCGTTTTGCTATCTTCGGAGGAAGCTGAAATACAACGAGCCCCGGTAAATCGGGGCTCGTTCGTCTTTTTATAATGGAACTCTACTAACCGTTCAGGATCTTCATCGCCTCGTCGCGGTAGCATTCCATCAGGTAAGGTATGCCGGTGACCTTGGCGCATTCCTCGGTGAGGGACATCAGTTCCTGCCGCGTAATTGCCGGCAGACTGAAGCACCTGGCGCCCGCCATCAGCTGCTGTAAGCCGACTCTTATCTTTTCGCTGTAGCTGTAGATGCCTACAGCTCCCAGCGGGATATTCTTCATCTCGTTGGCGCCGACGATATCCTTAACATCCTCGTAATTCACGAATATCTCTTCGGGCGTCGAGCCGAACTGGCTTACGGTATTGGGCAGTTTGCCGTCTTTCAGCCATTGCTGGATATTCTTTCCTACCATGCCCGGAATCATCAGCGCTCGGCCCATACAAACTGCTTTGGTAAAGGGCGCGCCCATCGCCAGGGCCTTGAATACGCCGTCCTCGCTGCTGAAAGCCCCGGCAAGAGCGATATCCGGCACTCTTTCTCCCTTGTCCGCCAGCTTCTGGCAGAAGTCGTAGGCGGCGGCGTGCAGGTAAAGACTGGGCATACCCCATTCCTCCATCATGCGCCAGGGGCTCATCCCGGTGCCGCCCGGAGCGCCGTCGATTGTCAGTAAGTCTATCTTGGCTTTAGAGCTCCATTTTATCGCCATAGCCAGCTCGCGGAGTCCGTAGGCGCCCGTTTTCAGGGTAACCCGCTTGAAGCCGATGTTGCGTAATCTATTTACTTCGGTGTAGAAGCCCTCTTCATCGATGAATCCCAATCGACTGTGCCGTTCGAATTCCTTGATAGCCCCGTCCTTGAAAGCCGCCTGGTTTACCAGATTGGACGGGTCGGGAGTGACGATATAGCCGCGTTTCTGTAGTTCCAGCGCCCTCTCCAGGCTGTTCACCTTGATTTCGCCGCCGATGCACTTGGCTCCCTGCCCCCATTTCAATTCTATTGTCTCCAGGCCATGCTTCTCGTGGACGTATTCGGCCACGCCCAGCCTGGTGTCCTCGACGTTCATCTGCACCAGGATTTCACCGTAGCCCTGGTGATAGCGGCGGTAGGTCTCGATACGGCGGTCCATATCGGGGGATTTGACAACGTAGCCCTTGGCGTCTCGCTCAAGTTGAGGGTCGATGCCGCAGACGTTTTCACCGCAGACCAGCGTCACGCCGCTGATAGCCGCGCCGATGGCAAAATGCTCCCAGTTCTTACGTGCTATCTCGGTGGAGCCCAGTGCCCCGGTGAATATGGGTGTCTTCATTTTAACCTTGATGTCCCACCCGTATTCCGTCTCGGTGCTGACGGAGGGAAAAGTAGCCGTATCGGGGTTGCCTTCGACTCCCTCGGGCATGCCTCTGGCCCCGAGGGCATAGCCTTGGATATTCAGATGCGAGTAGTCGATTGGATAGTCTTTGTCGCCGCCGGCGGTGATGTCGCCGAACGGTCCGGGGTAAATCAGTTCCCGGCCGCGGAAGGTCGCCTTAAAGACCTCGCAGTTGCCGGTACAGCCGTCGATACACCGTGTGCAGATACCGCTCATCGGTGATACGTTGCGGGAGCGGTTAGCCGTACGGGTCGCATCATTGGCATTGGGTCGCTGTAGATTCATCTTGGTCTTCTCCTTTTCTTTTCTTAAATTTTTACGGGTATTCCCTTCTCTTTCAGGTATTGCTTGGCTTGGGGAATGGATATTTCTCCGAAGTGAAAAATAGAGGCAGCCAGCACTGCCGAGGCTTTGGCTTCGACTATGGCTTCGTATAAATGCTCCAGTTTTCCGGCACCGCCCGAAGCCGTAACCGGAATGTTTACCGCTTCGGCGACGGCTCTGGTCATCTCGATGTCATAGCCTGCCTTGGTGCCGTCGGCGTCTTTGCTGGTAAGTAGAATTTCTCCCGCTCCGAGCTCTTCTACTTTTCTGGCCCACGCTACGATTTCCAGACCGGAAGGCTCCTCCCCGCTCCTGACTACTACTTCGAGCCGCGGTAAGCCGCTACCCGAGGGATTCTTTCGTCCGTCGATGGCTACTACCAGTTTCTCCCCGCCGAACTCGCTGGCAGCTTCCCTGATAAGCTCGGGATGTTTTACAGCGGCGGTATTGATGGATACTTTATCCACTCCCAGCTTAAACAGTTCTTTCATGTCGGCAACGCTGCTGATACCTCCTCCGACGGCAAACGGCACCGTAACCACGTCGGCGACGCGTTTCACCCATTCCAGTCGTGTCTTCCTGTTCTGGACGGTGGCATATATATCCAGGAAAACGAGTTCGTCGGCGCCTTCACGGCAGTAGGCCTGCGCCGCTTCCACGGGGTCGCGGGCGTCCCTCAGGTTAACGAATTTCACACCCTTCACCACCCTGCCGTCTTTGACGTCCAGACAAGGAATTATTTTTACTTCTTTCAAACTATGACCTCCTGAATATTAATCAGGTCGCGGTACTCCATGACCGTGCTCATGGCCAGGTTGTTGGTATCGATACCGGCTTCTTCGGCGGCCGCTACCGGATTTAGCCCGCCGATAAGCACCAGCCCGATTTTATTCTGTTCAACTGGCATCTCACATACCGGCTCACTGGTCTCCCCTATCGCTATCAGGCCCCGGATTCCGGCATCGTTGAGGCCTTTGATAATTTCCTCCGCCATCGGACGGCATATCGACGGGATTTCCCGGAAGTTGCCCAGCAGTTTCCCGTCGCCCGTTCTGACTACTTCCCTTACCGAAGTCATGCCCGCTTTGATGAATATCGTCGAAGGATCCAGCGAGCAACCGGTGTAATCTATAAGCTCGACGAAGCGTAACGGTTTTTGATTTCGAAGCTCGAGAATGCCGCCGTAACGCGAGTCCATCGGTATACCTGCTTTCAGCAGTACCCCGTTATACACGATACTGCAGACCGTGGCCAGTCCCGTTTTCCCCTGGGGAACGGTCACTTCTCCCAGATGCTGCCCTTCGGGAGCCACCGCCACGAAGTCGCTGACACAGTGTCTGGCTTTAAAGGCGAATTTCATCGTCGTCATTGCTCTGGAAAACTGCTGCTGCGGGAAAAATGACACGTTGACCGGCACCATGCCGCTGCGTGTCTCGCAGTCGAAGGTAGTCCGAAACGATAGTGTTTCTATCTTGGATATGGAAAAGCCTATCTTGTCCTTGACCAGGGCCGACTTCACTTCCTCGGTGCCCTTTTCGGTAAGGCCGCGGCCATCACGCCGCCCTACCAGGTACGTCAGGCCGCGTTCGTCCAGCAGCTTGAGGTGGTATCTTACTGCCCTTTCACCGAGTTCGAATCCGTAGTCCTTCAGATTATGAGCGATAACTCTGGCGCCGAGAGGCTCCGGAGAGTCGCTCAGGATTCTCATAATCGCCAGTTCTTTTCGTTCTACGCTTTGTGATTCGAATACCATCAGCAAATAAATAATAAGGCAATAGGAAACTGTATTCCGTATTATTCGGCTATATTTTAACGCCATCATTTTATCTTGTCAAGTAATGTTTCTGGCGAGTTTTTATACTTTATCCAGAGGGGAGTGCGCAGCGAGAGGGGGCGAAGCCCCCTCTCAAACAAAGAAATAAACGCATTATTACAATATATCTGTTTGAGAGGGGGTAAGGGGGAGAGTATAAAAAAGTCGGAATTATCTATACATTGCTAGAAAATATTTTCAAAGCTATAATTACATAGTCCTATGAAAATTCTGATTACCCAGGAAACCGACTGGATAAAACGCAACCCTATCCAGCAGCATCATCTGGCGGAACTGCTTTCGCTGCGCGGACACAAGGTACGCGTCATCGATTATGAACTCAGGTGGATGGATGAACGGGATAAAAGCTTTTCCACAAAAAGAAAATGCTTCGATAATATATCCAAGATATACCAGGGTGCTACTGTAAATGTCGTTAGGCCCGGTATTATCAAAGCGCCCTGGTTGAACTATCTGTCACTGGTTATCACCCATAGAAAAGAGATCAAGCGCCAGATAAATGAATTCAAGCCGGATGTAATCGTAGGCTTCGGGATACTCAACAGCTATCTGGCGGCTGATGCCGCCCGGGAAAACAGCATTCCGTTTATTTATTACTGGCTGGATGTTCTCCACCGCCTTATCCCCACCAGGCTGGTTCAACCTCTCGGCGTTCTGTTTGAGAAAATGGCTTTAAAGCGGTCGGACGCGGTTCTCGTTATCAACGAGGGCCTCAGGGAAGTTGTCGCTGCTCTGGGGGCTCCCCCTGATAAAACGCGCATTCTCAGGACCGGCATCGACGCTAAACGGTTCCATCCCGCTAACGCCGATACCGCTCTGAGGACGGAGTTGGGACTGAAGGAGACCGATACCGTCCTTTTCTTCATGGGCTGGCTGTATAAATTCGCAGGACTTAAAGAGGTAGCCCTGCAATTGGCTAAGATGGATAGTAATATAAAACTGGTCGTCGTCGGCGAGGGCGACGCCTACAGCGAGCTTCAAAAGATACAGGTGGAGTATAATCTGCAGGACAGGCTGATTCTTACCGGTAAAAAACTTTATAAAGAGATTCCCGGGCTTATATCTGTAGCCGATATCTGTATTCTGCCCGCTTATCCCGATGAAAAAATTATGAGGGATATCGTTCCCATTAAGCTGTACGAGTACATGGCAATGCAGAAACCGGTCATTAGTACCCGACTCAGCGGCGTTATGAAGGAATTCGGCATGGATAACGGCGTGGTCTACGTGGATCGCCCTGAAGACGTTATCCAAAAAGCTCTGGAAATGGCTGATAGCGGGCATCTCCAAGAATTGGGGCGAAAAGCCAGGGAGTTCGTGGCGGGAAACAGCTGGGAGAAGGTTACCGACGAGTTCGAAGAGATATTACAGAAAGCTGTCAATAGACGTAGAAATTCAACCTAATGTTATGTAAATCTATCCCCTACCTCGCTGGTCGGGGTGAGTGGATTTGAACCACCGACCTCAGCGTCCCAAACGCTGCGCGCTAAACCAGACTGCGCCACACCCCGACTTTATCAGTATAGCCGAGTGCCTGATAAGGCGCAAGATGTTTCGGGGAAGTCCGAAGGGGTGTCAAACCCCCTTCGAAAATAATATTCCCCCTTCCCTTTATCAATACCCAGGGGAAGGGGGTCAGGGGGATAGGTTCAATATTACTGTTCCGTCCCTCTTGAATGCCCTTTTTAACACTTAATCGCGGCAGTCGGAACAAACGTCGTACTCGCTGAGCGGTGTCCCGGATATTTTTGCGATGTACTCTATCTGTTTCTCCGGGGCCCAGTAGTTACCGCAAACGGAGCACTTCTGAAGCTTGAATTCCATACGGTTATGCGGCCACTTGATAACCCTCTTGCTACCCCTGTCCGTCAACGTTATCGCGCCGGTGGGACAGCTGTAGGCGCAGGAGCCGCAGCCAATACATGCCTCAGAAAAGTCATCGCCAAAAGGAGTAGTCATCTCTCTGTCCACACCCCTGTTAGCCAGACTTATGGCGGATACGCCAACTACTTCCTCGCAGGTACGGGCGCAGTTGGCGCAGAGGATGCACTTGTTGTTGCCTTTGCGTTTGGTAAACCTAGTTCTGGTAATCCCCGCTTCGGCAGCCATGTCTTTAATAACCTCGGAATCGGGGCACCTGGCTAATAGAAGCTCCAGCAGCATCCCGCGTATTTTCCGTATTCTTTCCGTATTTGTGTTGACGTTAAGCCCCTCTTCTACCTGGTAGATGCAGGAGGTAACCAGTCTTTCCCGCCCCCTGGCGGTCTTTATCTCCACGAGGCAGAGGCGGCAGGCGCCGTAAGGCGCTACGGCCTCGTTCTCGCACAGGGTCGGAATAAAGATATTATTATCCCGGGCGGCGTATAATACGGTAGTGCCCTCCTCCGCTTGTATCTTTCTTCCGTTTATCGTCAGTTTTACCATTTTCATATATCCTTATTTTTCTTTGGCATCCCCGATTTTACAGACGCCAGCGGGGCATTTCTTCTCTTTGATATGGACCTCGTACTCGTCGCGGAAATGCTTGAGGGTGCTGAGTACCGGATTGGGAGCCTGTTGGCCCAGGGCGCAGAGAGCCGCGTCCTGTAAGGTGGCGGAAAGCTCTTCCAGCAGGTCTATATCACTCATTTTGCCTTTGCCTTCGGTAATGCGGGTTAGGATATCGCGCATCTGCTGCAGCCCTTCTCGACATGGCAGGCATTTACCGCAGGACTCGCCTTCCAGGAAGGACACGAAGTACCTGGCTATCTCGACCATGCAGGTCTTGTCGTCCATGACAATCATGCCACCCGAGCCCATCATCGAACCCGCTTTGGTAAGCTCATCGAAGTCCACGGTCAGGTTCAGCAGGCTCTCCGGGATAACGCCTCCGGAAGGTCCGCCGGTCTGTACGGCTTTGAATTTCCTCCCCTTCGGGATTCCCCCGCCGAGGTCGAATACTATCTCCCGCAGCGTAATCCCCATCGGTACTTCCACCAGGCCGGTATTGGTGATATTCCCCACCAGAGAGAATATCTTGGTGCCCTTGCTGTTTTTCGTGCCTATCTTGCCGTACCACGCGGCGCCGTTACTGATGATAATCGGTACGTTGGCCCATGTCTCGGCGTTATTGAGGTTGGTCGGCTTGCCCCACAATCCCTGCTCCGAGGTGTGGATATATTTAGCGCGGGGTTCGCCCACTCGGCCTTCCAGCGATGCCATTAAAGCGGTAGACTCACCGCAAATAAAAGCGCCGCCTCCCCGGTTGATGCGTATATCGAAGCTGAAACCCGAGCCCAGGATATTCTTGCCCAGCAGGCCGAGTGCTTCCGCCTGCTGGATGGCTTTCCTGACGTGCTCTACCGCCAGCGGGTACTCGTTACGGATGTAGATGTAGCCCTGGCTGCTGCCGATGGCGTAAGCGCCGATTATCATGCCTTCCAGCACACTGTGCGGATTACCTTCGACCAGACTCCGGTCCATATAGGCCCCCGGGTCGCCCTCGTCGGCGTTGCAGATAATGTATCGTGTATCGCCCTCTGCGTTTCGGGTGCTTTCCCACTTATTACCGGTGGGGAAACCGCCCCCGCCGCGTCCCCGCAGCCCTGACTTCTTTATCTCGTCGATGATTGCCTCGGGGGTCATTTTCAACGCTTTAGCCAGTGCAGCGTAACCTCCCACGGCTAAATAGTCTTCGATGGATGTCGGGTCGATAGAGCCGTTATTCCCGAAGACGATGCGCTTCTGCCCTTTATAAAAAGGTACGTCGTGTTCGCAGGCTATCTTGGCGCCGGATTCCCGGTCGGTATACAGTAATCTCTCTATCGTGTTGCTCTTCCCTACCGTCTCGGTAAGAATCTCCGGTACGTCTTTAACTCTGACCCTCTGGTATAAAATATCATCGGGCTTGATAACCACCAGGGGTCCCCTCTCGCAGAATCCGTGACAGCCCGTCGCCCTGACATCTACCTTGTCGGCCAGTTTCTGCTTTTTAACTTCCTTGCGGAAGGCTTCGGTCACGGCGATGCAGCCATGTGCGTGACATCCCGTGCCGTTGCAGATGGCTACGACCGTTTTGTCGGGGTCCCTTTTCGCGACTATTGATTTTCTAAGAGTCTCCAGTTCGGTCGGTGATTTTAGTTTTGCCACTGGTGACATCCTCCACTAATTAATTATATTCCTTCAACACGGATGTGATTCCTTCGGGCGTCATCTCTCCGTGATAGTCTTCACCAATGATTACCATGGGACCCAGCGCGCAGGCTCCCACGCAGTTCACCGTCTCCAGGGTGAATTTTAAGTCCTTAGTCGTCCCACCCCTGTTAATCTTCAATTCCTGCTCTATCTGCTCCAGGACTTTTACCGCCCCTCTCACGTGGCAGGCGGTTCCCATGCAGACGCTTATCAGGTGGCGTCCCCGCTTGGTCAGGCTGAAAGCCTTGAAAAAGGTGGCCACGCTGTAAACCCGACTCACCGGTACGTCCAGCTGTTTCCCGGTCTCCTCCAGGGCTGCCTTGGGTAGGTATCCTATTTCCGACTGTATGTCCTGCAGGATATCGACGATTAATGATTTATCGTGCTGGTGTTTTTGCAGTGCCTTTTTTACTGTTTCTCGCAGTCCTTTTATTGCCATTTTTCGCCTTTCCCAATAGCTTTTGGTATTCGAGCTTGACTCTATCCTGTATCTGTTGAATGAGGTCGTCGCTGAGATGGCGGAACCTGCCCTGCTGTTTCAGGTAGCTTTGTACCGGCTTTAATTTTGGCAGGTCCAGGCTCATTTTGTACTCGCCGTTGACTACTTCGTACAGGGGGAATATGCCGGTTTCCACCGCCAGCCGGCCCAGCCTGATAACGGTATCGGTGGCGCTCCGCCAGCCGGTGGGGCATACCACGAGGATGTGGACGTAAGCCGGGCCCGGTGTATTAACGGCCCTTCTCACCTTGTCCATTAGGTCGAAGGGGTAGCTGTGGCAGGCGGTAGCGACGTAGGGGATGTTGTGGGCGGCGGCAATCTCCGGCATGTTCTTCTTCCAGCTGAACTGCCCGAAGCTTTTCTTGCCCACCGGTGAAGTGGTTGTCATCGCGCCGAAAGGCGTCGCCGAGGAACGCTGGATGCCGGTATTCATGTAAGCCTCGTTATCGAAGCAGATATAGGTAAAATCGTGGCCTCTCTCCAGGGCACCGGATATTGCCTGGAGGCCGATATCGCTGGTGGCGCCGTCGCCGCCGATGGCGACGACCTTGGTATTCTCCGGCAGCGGTACACCCTTCCTCCTCATCGCTTTATAGCCTGCCTCGATGCCGGAGGCCACCGCGGCCGCATTCTCGAAGAGGGTGTGTATCCAGGGGAGATGCCAGGAGCTAAGCGGCAGCTGCGAGGTGAAAATCTCCATACAGCCGGTGGCGTTGACGACGATAACGTTATTATCCAGGGCTTTGAACACATGCCGCATCGCCAGGGCTTCGCCGCAGCCGATACAGGCGCGGTGCCCCGGCGCTAAATTCTCTCTTTTCTTGACCAGTCGAGGTACGTAAACCGCGTATTTTTCCATTATTCCCTCACCCCGTAAATCTCGTATTCATTCTTGCTCCCGTTAGCGGCGATTTCTATGCCTTTCTTGATAAGGTCTTTGAATCCCGCGACGGTGATATCCCGTCCGCCGAGTCCCCCCACAAAGCTGACAATCTTTGGCCTTTTCGCCTGGTCATAGAAAGCCGACTTGACCTCGGAAGCGAGTGGTCCCCCCGGTCCGCCGTAGGAGATGGCTCTGTCCAGTACGATAAGCACGTCGGCGTCCTTGACCGACTCTCGCAGTTCCTCGAAGGGGAAGGGACGCCACAGGCGCAGTCTTATCTGCCCCACGTCCTGGCCTTCGGCAATCATTTCATCGACAGCTACCGAGGCCGTCTCGCCGACGGCTCCCATGGTCATCAGCACCACTTTGGCACCGTCGCTGTGGTGTTTCTCTACCGGGCAATACTGCCGCCCGAACTTTTTGTTAAATTCATTCCAGATTTCTATTATCACCTTTTTGGAATTGACAATTGCCATTTCGTGCGCCCATTTCGACTCGGTGAAGATAAAGGGCGGCGCGAACTCTCCCATGGCTACCGGTCTGTCCGGATTCAGCGGTAGCGGGAATGGAGTTCGTTTAAGGAATCGGTCGACCTCTGCCTGCTCCGGGAAGGTTATGGGTTCGATAACATGCGTTAAATTAAAGCCGTCCAGGTGGACCATTACCGGCAGCAGGACTCTCTTGTCCTCGGCGATGCGGAAAGCGCAGATGATATTGTCCACGCACTGCTGTCCGTTCTCGCCGATTATCTGTATCCAGCCCGTATCTCTTACCGACATCATATCGGAGTGGTCGCACCAGATGCTCAGCGGCCCCGACAGCGCGCGATTGGCTACTGCCATGACTATCGGGAGCCGCATCGGCGCGGCAACATATACTACCTCGTTCATCAGCGCCAGACCCTGACTGGCGGTGGCGGTAAATGTCCTGGCCCCCGATGCCGCCGAGCCCAGGCAGGCGCTCATCGCCGAGTGCTCCGATTCTACCGGGATATACTCGGCGTCCAGCTCTCCGTCGGCTACCAGTTCCGCCAGGTGTTCGACGATATGGGTCTGCGGGGTAATAGGATAGGCCGCGATAACATCCGGATTGGCCAGCTTAACGGCGTCCGCCAGGGCTATCGATACTTCAATTCCAACTCTTGTCGTTGTCATTTACTCCTCCTCCTCTACCATCTTTATCACCCTGGGCCAGCACTCCCGGGCGCAGATGCCGCATCCCTTGCAGTAGAACAGGTCGGCTTCAAAGTACCCGTCTTCATTCTGCTCTATGCATCCCTCGGGACAGAACAGCGCGCACAGACCGCACTTGATGCACTTCTTAAAGTCGTAGGTAGGTCGCTGCGAACGCCAGGTCCCGCTCTCGTACGACCGGGCGCTGCCGGGTGCCTCGATGATGCAGCCGATTTCCAGGTCCTTCCAGGTTAATTCACTTTCGGATTTAGCCATCTATTGCTCCTCAGCTACTTCTTGGTAGGCTGTTTCCATAGCCTGAATGTTTCTTTCTCCCAGCCGGCCGAAGCGTTTTACCAGCGGGGCGTGGACCGATTCTTTCTTCACCACCCCCGTCAGCTTTATCACCGCTCCGAGCACGGTGGTATTGACTATCGGTACCCCCAACACTTCACGCGCTATCTTGGTGGCGTTCACCGTGGCGACCGGGTATTTGATACCGAATTCCTTTTTTATTTCTTTGGCGGTCTTTCTGGTATTGATGATGACCGGACCGCCCTTTTTCAGACCGGACGTAACATTTACTTTATCGAGCAGGCTGGGGTCAAGTACCACGACGACATCGGGCTCGGTGATATCGGCCCTGATTCTTACCGGTGCCTTATTGTCTATTCTGTTAAAAGCCTGCACCGGGGCGCCCCGTCGCTCGGGACCGAAGCTGGGGAAAGCCTGGGCGTATTTTCCTTCGCTGATAGCCGCCTGGGCCAGCAGTTCGGTGGAAGTGACCGCACCCTGTCCCCCACGACCGTGCCACCTTATTTCGATAAGACTGTTATTCTCCGTCATCTTTAGCTCCATATCAACCAGAAACGCCCCTGGAGCGACTTGAACGCTCGCACCCAGCTCCGGAGGCTGGCGCTCTATCCACCTGAGCTACAGGGGCTAATACAAAAATAATACTATAAATACAACTTTCTTCGCAAGTCATTATGGGATTTGCTTATATTTGCATTTTGTTGGTAGGTGCTCACCTCACCCCCTTAACGCCCCACTCATATATGTCATTGCGAGGAGCATAGCGACGTGGCAATCTCTATCTACGGTAATCCCTCTTTATAGTTATCTTCTCCCACCCTCCCGCCCTCGCATCATCTGTGGCCTGTCCTATAATGTTACCCCTTGTTCCCCCGAAGGGGGAGTAGCTTGCCAAGGAGGGCGTGAGCACAATACCACTATTCCTTTCTGCCTGAAAATAAAAGTACCAGCAAAAAGTATTTGAGTTCGAGCCCCCTATGGTGGGCGGTACTGTACGATAGGTAGAACTTTTAAGCTTATATTTCGAATAGTCTAAGCCGTTGGAAGGAATACCCTATTTAGTCCTATATGCTAATTACGTTGATGAACTTCCCTATCGTTGGGTCATAGTTGCGGGCGTTGTGTAGTACAGCCCGGTGGAATCAAGGCGATGGTTCGTAAATTGTATATCCGTGGGCACGGAGCCAGTGCGTGCCTCGCCGAACGGAGAGGACTTAATTGTCCCTGCGCCACCGCTCACCGCTGACGATTCGCTTTACCCACTACGGTTGTCACAGCATAATCTAAATCGCCGCTTCGGGTGTATTGAGTTCTGCAACAAGGACCCGGGCGATTATTGATTGGCTCTTTGCATCAAGCTTCGGAACAACTTTTACCCATCTTGTATTCTATTCTTAATAACGGAGGTGACTTCTTTCGTTACTGGAAGTGGCCATTTAGTAGTCTGGCCTGTCTTTATTGACTCTTATTTCAAACTCTACAATAATAGAAATATTATCCTGTAGGAGTAATTTAAAGTGAAGATAATCGACTTACGCAGTGATACGATAACTTACCCTACGCCTGAAATGCGGCGGGCGATGTTTGAAGCGGAAGTTGGTGACGATGTTTACGGGGAGGATCCTACCATCAACCGTCTTGAAGCAATGGCAGCGGAAAGGATAGGTAAAGAAGCTGCTTTGTTCACCACCTCTGGTACCCAGAGTAATCTCATAGCCGTGCTTACCCATACTCACCATGGTAATGAAATTATTTTAGGAAGTGAAGCTCACATTTTATGGTATGAGGTAGGAGCAGCATCCGCCCTCGCCGGTGTGATCATGCGTACTGTCCCTAATGATAAACATGGTCAAATTAATCTCAATGATGTTGAGCTAGTTATCAGAGACAATAATATTCACTCGCCGCAGACTACGCTTCTCTGCTTGGAAAATACTCACAATCGTTGTGGGGGGGCGGTCCTTAACGCCGACTATACAAGGGAGATATGTAACCTTGTTCACGAGTATGGGCTGAGCGTGCACCTGGATGGTGCTCGTATTTTCAACGCTGCAATTGCCCTTGGGGTGCTAGTGAATGCACTCACGGAGAGTGTGGATACGGTATCTTTTTGCCTTTCGAAGGGTTTAAGCGCCCCTGTTGGCTCTCTTCTTTGTGGTAGTGCAGACTTTATTAAGCGAGCGCGTAAGTTTCGGAAGATGCTGGGTGGTGGTATGAGGCAGGCAGGGATTTTAGCAGCTGCGGGGATTGTAGCCTTGGAAAAGATGGTCGATCGTCTCCGGGAGGACCACAGTAATGCCAAAAAACTAGCTCATGGCCTGGCAAACATCAAGGGAATCGTATTAGAAACGGAGGCTGTAACCACGAACATTGTCATGTTTAATCTCTCACCTGAGTTGTCAGCCTCCGAATTTATTGAGGATCTTGAAAAGGTAGGGGTAAAGGTTGGCTTACGAGGTGGTAGTCAGTTTCGCGTCGTTACACACCGAATGGTTTCCGATTCGGACATTGATGAAGTAATAGTACGCATTGAAAGTATCTGTAAAAGACTCCTTACTTAATAAATTCCCGAGGTTGGTATATTGAAAATTTGATAATCCTAACGATATGATGATGCTGTACCGAGAATTATAACCTTCCTGATATAAAAATGATTATAAACTGATGAAGTGATATATAATATCGGTATGAGAAAATTTTTATATAAGATACGTTGGTTCATTGTAATATTCATTGTTGGTATTATTGTTGTTTATATTATGGGTAGTAATGGATATGCAGTGAGTTATGACGAAATAATGAACAATATCGATGATACTGAACAATACTTTGATAGAGTTGTAATATATGTAGAACCCACTCAGTATGAAGTAAGAACCAGGGCACTTTCGATTATAAATGATGCTCCTGATGGTATTAATGCAGATTCCGATACTTGGAAGATATGGTCGATTAATTGCTGGGTGTCAGCAAATATTGACTATGTCGAAGATCCGCCTGGTGGTCGATATACGAATGCGTATGGAGTTTTACAGAATAAATGTGGAGACTGTGACGACTTCTCGATTCTGATAGCCAGTATGTATGAATCGGTAGGATTGGACGCGGCACTGGTATTTTTAAATACGGATGACAATCCTGAGGTTGACCATATGGCCTGTCTGGTCTATTGGCCCGGTGATGCAAAATCGTTTCTGAATGAAGAAGAAGCTATTTTAAAAAAGAAAGGGATTACCAGTCCCGTCAGCCAGGTGAGAGTGAACCACATTTTTACCGGCACATCGCACTTAATGTTAGGAAAATACAATTCAGGTATTTTATTGTTTTCTGATATTATTATGAGTGAAGCTGGGAGCTTGGTGGGATATATTACACATGAGCCGTACGAAATAATCGAAATTATTGATGTAGGTGGATAGAGTATTATTGAGGGACGAAAATGGATAAAGTAAACATATTCGATAGCAAACAGAATAAAACCATCAAGGTTGAAAAGGTTTATAAGGCGGATATCGTCTGGAAGGAGATATTAACTCCGGAGCAGTACTCCATTACTACTGAAAAAGGAACCGAACGCCCGTTCACCTGCACTTTTAATGATGTCAAAGAACCAGGTATCTACCGATGCGTGCGGTGTGGTACCGACCTGTTTATTACAAAGCGTAAATTCGATTCAGGAACTGGCTGGCCGAGTTTCAATGAACCGATATCAGACCTGAATATCAGATTTGAAGAGGATAACCGCGAGGGTCGTTACAGGACTGAAGTGCTCTGTGCCAGGTGTGATGCGCATTTAGGCCATGTTTTCGATGATGGTCCTCCTCCCACCGGCAAGCGTTATTGTATCAATTCAGCAGCTTTGAAATTTGCACCTGAATAAAATATAGTGTTTACCTCAGATAGCTCCGTAAGGCAACTTGTCAGTTCAGTGGATGCCAGCATGCTACAAGGTGTCTGTCCCCTTTGCTTTCCAGAGGAGGTTCTTCGTTTATACACTCTTCAGTAGCCCGTGAGCATCTCGGGTGAAACCTGCATCCGGAAGGCGGATTGGTAGGACTCGGGACTTCACCGGGAAGAATTATTCTGTTCCGTCGCCTTTTCGGATCGGGGATTGGTGTGGCTAATACCAGCGCTTGGGAATACGGATGTTTTGGAGCTTCAAAGATTGTTGCAGCTTTGCTGATTTCGACGATTTTCCCCAGATACATCACTACGATATTGTCGCAGACGATTTGGGCGACATTCAGATTATGGGTGATGAACAAATATGTTAACCCTTTTTCTTTCAATAACATCTTCAGTAGTTCGAGGATCTGTGCTTGAACAGAAACATCCAATGCGGAAGTGGGCTCATCAAAAACGACAAAATCCGGGTTGGTTGCCAGGGCTCTGGCTATGGCTATCCGTTGTCTTTGCCCACCGCTGAACTGGTGGGGGTATCTCTTGTAGTGATCTTTTGATAATCCGACCATATCCATGAGTTCGATTACTCTTTGTTTGACGGCTTTCCCGTGAAGCAGCTTGTTTACTTTTATTGGCTCGCCGATTGTATTTCCTATTCTCATTCTGGGATCGAGAGATGTATAAGGGTCTTGATATACCAGCTGCATCCTTTTTCTAATCGTGTAGAGTCTTTTATTCCCAAAGGCGGCCAAATCATGCTGCTTGATTAATGAATTTACTTCTGGTGGTCTGTGTTTTAAATGTTCTGACGCTTCGATTTTTCCCTTGATTTCGAAAGGCGTGTTAAAATAGATATGACCGGATGTCGGTTTGTAGAAACGGAGGATGGTCTTTCCCAGGGTTGTTTTCCCGCACCCGGATTCTCCAACCAACCCCATCCATTCCCCTTTCTGAATCGAGAGGGTAACATCATCCACCGCCTTTACCATATTGATGGGTCTTCTGAGAAATCCTCCCAGTATTGGAAAGTAGGTTTTCAAATTTCTTGTTTCTACCAGCGGTTCCAAAAAATACTCCTTATACCAGGTGACAGGACACAAAATGTCCTGGGGAAACCTCTCTTATTCCGGGAGTCTGCTCTTTACAGATATCCTCGCAGCGATTACAGCGTGGCTGGAATTGGCATCTATCCGGGGCGTCCATAAGGTCAGGTAAAAATCCGGCAATCGATTGGAACGTCTGCCCGGGTTTAGGTACAGCGGCCATAAGAGCCTGCGTATAGGGGTGCAGCGGATTGGCATATATTTCATCAACTCCCGCTTCCTCACAGATACTCCCGCAATACATCACGCCAATTCTATCGCATATTTCGGCGGCTACCCCGAGGTCATGGGTAATGTAAAGAATCGAGGCTTCATGTTCCTTTTTAAGATTACGTAACAGATCAAGTATCTGAGCTTGAATGGTTACATCCAGAGCAGTGGTGGGTTCATCGGCTATCAGCAGTTTTGGGTTGCATGCCAGCGACATGGCAATAACAGAGCGTTGTTTCATACCGCCACTCATTTCATGGGGATACTGACGGACGATTCTTTCAGAATCTGGGATTTCAACGTCTTTAAGTAATTCAACTGCCATCTTTGTGGATTCCCACTTTATCCGCCAGAGTAAGTTCCGTACTACTGGGATTTTCTGAACTAAATTGGGTAAGCGTGTGTTTGGATACCTGCTCATCGTATTGTAGATATATTTTTCCGCGGGGCGGGTTATCGGAGCCAATGCTTTAATTAATAAGCTTTGATTTTTCAGTGGTTTGTCAATATCAGCTAGTACTCTTTTAACCACCGCTGATTGGCGGTGAAGGATAATAGATTCTGAAATCTGGTCACCGATCGTATAGACGGGATTTAAGGCTGAGTTTGGTTCCTGGAAAATCATTGATATCTTGTTACCCCGTATATTCCTTATTTCCTTTTCTGGCATACTCAGCAGGTCAACGGATTTGCCGTTGTTATAATTGAACTCGATGATTCCGTTATCTATCCGACCCGGTGGTGGTATAAGCCTTAAAATGGATAATGCCGTCATAGTTTTACCACACCCGGTTTCTCCGACAATCCCGTAAGTCTCGCCTTCTCCGATATTCAGGCTGAGATTATTAATTGCCGCCATCGTACCGTCGTAGGTATAAAAACGCACGGTTAGATTTTTTATGGATAGTAGAACGTTCATATCAGCTCTTTCCCAATCTTGGGTCTAAAATATCCCGGAAAGCATCTCCTATCAGGTTCCAGCCCAGAACGAAGAAAAGGATGAAAAATCCGGGGATTGTCACTGCGTACCAGTACGCAAACGGGTTTCCTGAAGGACCGACAATCCAGTTCCTGGCGAACTGAACCATCTGACCCCAATCAGCGTAACCTTCTGGTGCGCCGAGACCCAGGAAGCTCAGAGCTGCCGCAGATAATACCACTGCACCGATGTCCAAAGAAGCCATAATAAAAGTAGGGTATATGGAGTTCGGGAGGACATGTGCGACGATTGTCCGGAGATGGGAGCTCCCGATTCCTCTTGTAGCCTGTATGTAGTCCTCTTCCCTTACGGCGAGTATGTCGCCCCTTACTAATCGAGCATACGATGGCCAGGACACGATGATTAGAGCAACTATCACGCTGTTTAAACTGGGACCGAGAGCAACCGTTATTGCCATCGCCAGAATTAGCGGGGGGAAAGCCAGGAAAATATCGGTTATTCTCATGATAATTTCATCGGCTATTCCTCCGAAATACCCGGCAATACTCCCCAGGATGATACCTACGAATAATATCGAAATGATTACGATTAGCCCTACCTGAAAAGCTGAACGGGTTCCCCAGATTACACCGTAGTAGATGTCATATTGCCCTTGGGTAGTGCCAAACGGGTGTTCTTCACTCGGTGGTTGAGGAGTTGGCGAATACCCGTCCCTGGGTATTTGATAGATGTTCTTGTGACCCTCCGGAGGAGGAGCTATAAGGGGGGCAAATATGGCGATGCAAATAAATACAAGCAATATTGCCAATCCTACTATCGATAGAGGATTCCGGCGTAATTGATATAGGAAATATTTAAAACCGCTCATGAGACGCGGGCTCCTAACCGAATTCTGGGATCGATGCGTGCGTAAAGAAGATCAACGATGAGATTGGTGATTACGAAGAGTATCCCGTTGAAAAGGGCAAACGCCAGTACAGAGGAAGCGTCCAGATTCACCGCGGATTGCCAGGCGAACCAACCTAGTCCCTTGTAATTGAATATCGTTTCAGTTACCACCACTCCATTGACGATGGAGGCAAAAATATAGCCGCTTACGGTCAATACCGGTATTAATGCGTTTCTACCCGCGTGTTTGTTAACAACCACATTTTCGCTCAGACCTTTCGCCCGGGCAGAGAAGATGTATCCTTTACCCAGCGCTTCCAGCATACTGGAACGCATCAACCGCATAATGAATGCCACATTAACTACAGTCAGTGTTACTACTGGCAGTACGAGGTGACGGAGAGCATCTAAGAACACCCGCCCGTTACCATTTAATATTGCGTCGAGTGTATTAATTTGCGTATATCTAGTGAAATGCTCTGAATGCACCAGAATACTCATCTCGGTACTTAGTCTCTCAGGAGGCAATAGACCGGTGAAGAACCCATAAAACACCATCAATAAAATCAGACCAAGCCAGAATGTAGGCAGCGACCAACCAATTATCGCCCCTGCTCTGGTAATGTGGTCGATAGCTTTATCCTTATGTGCTGCCGCTTTTTTACCAAGAAATATACCACCTAGAATTATAAGGGGTGCGGCGAATATTGCCAGTTCAACAGTAGCGGGCAGAAAATTCCAGATAGCTCTGGTGACCGGCATCGATACTACCCTAGACCATCCCAGGTTACCGTGGATTACTTCATTGAACCAGACTCCGAACTGTTTCCAGATCGGGTCATTCAACCCGTAGCGTTCTATGATTTCGTCAATATTTCCAAACTGTCGGGCATCTCTAACATAGAGAGCCGCTCTTTCTACGGGGTCGAAAAGTTGAAGCAGAGCAAATATAAGGATGACAACTCCTAATAAAACGGGAATAAGTAGTATCAACCGTCGTAAAATATATGCTCGTAGTTCCAAGTTAAGCGAATTCCCCTTACAGAAAGGAAAGGCTAACCGTCCTGGTAATCAGAAAGCCTTTCCTTTCCTAAGATTATATCCTATTATTATTTTTTACCAACTGTCTAAAGTTGGACTTTAATCATACCCTTTGTGCAAAGCATACACATTACCAGCGTTCCCTGGTATAATCGGGTTGAAATAGAATCCGGTAATCCAGTCGCGGAAGTAACGTCTGCCCAGAGGCTGGGCTTCCTGAACGCTGGGTGCTTCGTCGTAGTATATCTGGTCGAGTTGCCGATACAGGCTCTCTCTTTCCACTGAACTCGCCGACGATATGGCTTGTGCGATGAGAGCATCTACCGTTGGGTTAGAGTAATTCTGCCAGCTGGAGAAGGTACCGGCACTATGCATGAAGGGGAAGATGAAGTTATGAGCATCCGGATAATCAGCCAACCATCCGATCTGGAACATGGGTAGCAGGCTGGCGTACATCCCGCGGAGCAGAGCCGGCCATTGCATAACCTGGATGCGTACCACAAATTTGTCATTGATGGTGAACAGATTCTGCTGCAGGATTTCGCAGGCGGTCTTCCTCTCAAGGTTGCCGGAGTTGTAGGCGATGGTGAAGGTAAACCCTTTTTCCCATACTTCGCCGCCCCAGGCTGCCCTCAGGTGTTCTTCAGCCTTGGCAAGGTCCAGGGTGTATCTGGGGGCATTCGGGTCAAAGTAGGATAGACCTTCAACGATGGGTGAGCCGATTTGTTGGGCTTCATTCTTGAAAGCGTCTGCGAGGAAAGTTTCGTAGTCAAAAGCATAGGCGAAGCCTTTCCTTACATCGATGTCGGAGAAGAAATCACGCGGTATTCCATTACCATCCAGTTGGCCACTCCCGACAAAAGTGCTATCTTCGCTGATGGCGAGCTGGTAAAACATCGCGGTGTTCTGGAGAACCGGTAAATCCTTGTAAATTGTCAGGTTTTCAACACCGTCAAGTTCATCGATGTGAGCCCGCGGTACATCAACCATATCTGCGTCACCGGCTTCCAACATCAGCCTTCGGGTAGTCCATTCATCAACAACCTTGATAATATACCTTTCCAGGTTGGCCGGCTCTCTCCAGTAATTGTCGTTACGGATCATGACGGTCTCAACACCGGATTCGAATCTTTCCAGCATAAAGGGACCGGTTCCATTCATTATTTCCTGCAACGGCGAGCCGCCGGATGCTGGATCATTCAAGGCTTCATAGGATGCCTGGGTACCATCCCAGTCACCATTTTCAATGCACCATTCCTTATCGACAATGGAACCCCAGGGTTGGGATAAAATCTGCAGGAATGGCTCGTAAGGACCGACCAGATTGAACTGTACCCACTGGCCATCGACTTCTACCTTGCTCATGATTTCCTCAAGGGGTAAGAGACCATCATCGGTGCGTGAAGAAAGAGTATCTGAACCAAAGAGCGGTTCGAATAACATCCATTGTGGTCCAGCACCGTAATCCTGCACCATCCCCCGTTCGAAGGAATATTCAACGTCTTCGGGTGTCAGCGAGTTGCCATTTTGGAAGGTAACACCTTCACGAATCTTAAAACGGTAGGTCTTCCCATCTGGAGACATTGTCCACTCAGTCGCCAGAATCGGGGCAAATTCGGTGGTACTCTCTGTTGTCCAGTTGGAGAGAAGGGGTTCGTATACCGCCTGGATTACCTCACCGCTAGCGGTGTCATAAGCGTAGGCCGGGTCAAGTGAGTCCCAAGGACCAATCGTTGCATAAATGAAAGTTCCAGGATTTTTTACTTCTGGTCTAGTTGGGGTAGCTCCAACGTCGGGTGGGGTAGTGGTTGGGGGGGTAGTAGTGGTGGTTGGGGAAGTTGTAGGAGCCGTTGTTGTTGGTGAAGTAGTAGCTGGAGTGGTGGTTTTCTCAGGACCTGAACAGGCAATAAATGAAGAAGCTGCAAGAACTAGAATCATGAACATCAATAAGAGTTTGCCAATTCCTATTTTCTTCAATTAATCTTCCTCCTTTTATAGAAATAGATTTACCATAAATATACTATGGTCTAATATATTGATCATGTCTCAGTTTTTCCAAGGTTATTGGCATTTACTAAGATCGTAATTTGGATAATTATTTACTTACTTCTGATTAGGTGATTATTTTATATATGATTACATTATATCTTATACGTCAAGTGTGTCAAAAATAATTAAGCAGGTTAATAACAACTCCTGGCTAAGAGCAGCCAATCTTCAAATAAAGATAGCTCTTCAAGTTTATCAATCACTGAACCTGAAAGCTCGCGTTCATTCACCACATTGAGAAATGCTCTTGTTTCCTCTTCTATGAACTCCACAGCTTTATCGGGATGAATATTGATTTTTTTATTCATCGGGCAAACAGTCTGACATCGCATACACCCAATCAGGGAATTATGCCATGATTTCTCTACCCATATCGGAAATTCGCCGGGTCTTTCATTAAGGAAGGTCAAACATCTATCGGATTGTAGTAATATTCGTTCAGTTCTGATAGCCCCGGTCGGACACGATTGGAAGCATGCATCGCAGTTTTCACATTGCGGCATAAGTTCGAATTCATGCCAATGATCCTCATCAACTGGCAAATCGGAAAGAAAAGCTTTTATCCGGAAATAGCTGCCCATACCATTACAATAGGTGATATTGTTCCTCCCGTATTTTGCCAGCCCTGTTCTGACAGCAGCGATTTTTAGAGGAATAAAGGCTGGAAAAATGTTAAAACCATACGGGTTAATTGTATTGACAATAATTTTCTCGACTATTTTATCAGTTTGTATTGAATAAGTTGGCGGGATAGGGTAGTGGTGTTCCTTACCTTGAAACCAGAAGACGGTCTCTTGCTGTCGTTGAGGAGCCGCGGTGATAATTATTGATTTTAGTCCTTCCCGGTAGTCAAGAAGAGATAGTTTAAAATAAGAGAGCCTTTCCTGGAAGAAATTCTGTGCGATTAATCCCCTTTTAAACGGTGCTTCGAGGTCTCGTTTTAAATCCTCCAGGTGCTTGATATGGCAGGTTGTTACCGAGAAACCCTTGCCTTTCAGATTTGTCTCTAGTTGCTTTATTATGATGCCGGGTTCCATCTCAATTGTAAAATACGACTTCTTTGAATATTATGCAAGTCAGAATGATATATAAGGAAAAACCATTATCTATTATTGTTCAGGTATAACGATAGTATATAATACCAACGATGATTCGACAGCACCTGATAATTACTATTGGTGTGGTTTCCGTTTCATTTGCGGCAATCTTTATTCGCCTGGCTGAAGCACCGCCATTGATAATTGCCTCTTACCGGCTGCTTATTGCTTCATTGGTGCTCTGGCCGCTAACTCTGAGATACTCCGGAAACGAGTTAAGGCATCTTACTTTTCGAGACGTGCGGTTAGCGCTAATCTCGGGCGTGTTTCTGGGACTTCATTTTGGATTGTGGATATCATCACTCAGTTATACCTCGGTAGCAACTTCTGTTATCTTGGTTACTTCAAGTCCTTTGTTTGTAGCAATTGCTTCCTATACTTTTTTCAAAGAAAGGATATCCTGGAAGGTTATTACAGGTATTGTCATTTGTTTCATTGGTACCGCTTTTATAGGCTATGGTAACTGGAGTATCGGTGCCGATTCTTTTCTTGGAGGAATACTGGCCTTACTGGGAGCTTTAACAGTGGCGGGTTATTTACTCATCGGCCGCAGACTTCGCCGAACGATGGGTCTATTGATCTATGGTTCTCTCACCTGCAGTTCAGCCGGGTTATTACTTTTGGTTGCATCTTTAATCTGGGGTTATCCACTATTTGGCTATACAGGTAATACCTACTTGATGATGATTCTTCTCGCTATAGTACCGCAACTATTGGGGCATTTATCGCTAAACTGGGCGCTGCGTTTTGTTTCCGCAACTCTGGTGACTATCGCTGTCCTCGGAGAACCGGTAGGGGCGAATATTTTAGCTTATTTGATACTTGGTGAGGTGCCGCAGGTATTTGAAATTTTAGGCAGTGTTTTCATTCTAGCCGGTATATTTGTCGCTTTTCGGAGGAGTTCGGAAGTAGCCTGGCATTAATAACTGACACCAATCCCGTTTTAACTAAAGTGGTTTAATCGCCCGTATGGCAATACAGGTCGCCATATAAGCTGCGACGGGCTCATTTTTATCAGGACTCTGCCTGTCCTCATACATATCAGTAATAACAAATCCTGCTTTCATTTGTCCCCCGATTTGTTGTTCAAGGGTATGGCTATATTCTATCGGTTCGAGGTTTTCAATCCTACGTTTTAACTCCTTTTCATCTAGGTCAGCCTCATCAGAATACGGAAGCTTATATTTAACCTGAAGTATACCTGTTCTTTCAGCAAGGTCATAATCAAATAAATAGATTGCCGGATTCACAAAACCCGATAGTATTGGCGCTCCTTGCCTAAGTACCCTGAAGGCTTCTTTCCATACCAGAAGAATGTCTGGCGTAAAATTATTAGATACAGGATGGATTAGCAGATCGAAACTACTTTTGTCAAACATACTGAGATCAGCCATATCACCTTCGATTGTACGGATAACTAACGAATCTCTTTTAGCTACATAATTATCTCTTTCTAATTGCATCGGGGAGTTATCCAACATGGTAACCTTTGCCCCAGCGGCTGCTAGAATGGGACCCTGCTGTCCTCCGCCCGAAGCTAGGCATAATACTTCAAGTCCTTTTAAATCCGGAAACCATTCTCTGGGTACTGGTATCGTCGGCGTTAATTTTATATGCCAATTACCCTCGCGTGCTTTCTCAATTGTTTCAGTACTTACCGGGAGGGTCCATTCATTTCCTTTCTTAACCTCATTATCCCATGCAAACCGATTATATTCACGAATATTCACATTCTTCCTTTTGCATCATTCTTTTATCCGTTTCTCAGGTAATAGAAATGGGCTAGACATTCTTCTATTTAATATATCTAGCCCATGACAAATCCTATGTCCTTATTGGTATTATGCTTTCCCAATCCTGAACATTTTAGTACCACAAGACGGGCATACACCTTGCGTTGCCGGCTTGCCATTCTTCATAGTTATAGCCTTGGCATCCTTCATTTCCTTCTTGGCACGGCATTTAACACAGTATGCTTGTACCATGTGACACCTCCTTAACGATTTGCTAAGAACAATATAATATTTAACCTGAAATGTCAAGAGTTACTGTTAGAATTGGAAAATATAACCAATTATCTATTGCTGATAAAAAGGTTCGTTGAGTTTCGCGGTCAAGGTTTAGACTCAATATTGCTATTCAAAAAACATACTATATTCTTTTTGAC
>CAZCZJ010000025.1:0-28037 GCA_964503235.1 uncultured Dehalococcoidaceae bacterium
GAGAACCTGGTATCTTTCGCCACGATGCTGACCGATGACGGCGCCTCCGGTGCCGGCGGACTCGGCAGCGTAATGGGCTCGAAAAACCTTAAAGCCGTCGCCGTGGCCGGAAATAAACGACCGGAAGCCGCCAACCCGGAAAGGCTCAACGAACTTGCCGACCAAATCGTCAAGATGAGAAAAGAGACCTGGAAAAACTGGCTGGACAGTATTCCAGGCAGGACGCGACCACGCTCCTGCTACGGCTGCGTCAGCGGCTGTTTCAGAAAGTCGTACCAACACGAAAACCGTCGTTACAAGTATTTTTGCCAGGCAACGCACGTATACGCCATGGCGGCGATGAGGTACCCCGGTGATGCTACCGAAGTCGCACTGCTGGCGTCAAGGCTCTGCGACCACTACGGACTGGACACCACCATCATGCAGCCGCTGATAAGCTGGCTGGGCGACTGCTACCGGGAGGGCGTCCTGAGCGAAGAAGAAACCGGGCTGCCGTTGGGGAAAATCGGCAGCGCCGAGTTTATAGAAGCTTTAACGAGGAAAATAGCTCTCAGGGAAGGCTTCGGGGACTTGCTGGCACAGGGGGCGATGAAAGCCGCCGAAAAGATAGGAGGAAAAGCCCGGGAACTGTTAAGCGACGCTATCATTTCCAAAGCCAACGAGACGAGAGACTACGATCCCAGGCTGATACTGACCAACGGTCTTCTCTACGCGACGGAACCGCGTCGACCGATAAATCAACTGCACGAGACCGCCCACTCTCTGTGGCTCTGGCGTAACTGGACAAATAAAGAGGATGATGCGTTTTTAACTTTTAACGACCTGCAGAATGTAGCTAAAGGCTTCTGGGGCGGGGCGGTAGCGGTAGACTATACCACCTACGAGGGTAAAGCATTAGCCGCCAAGAAAATCCAGGACAGGACGTACGCCAAGGAAAGCCTGCTGCTCTGCGACTTTCTCTGGCCGATTATCTGGGTAAGGTTTGCCGATAACCACACCGGCGACCCCGCCATGGAGAGCCGGGTGCTGTCCGCCATCACCGGGGAGGATATCGACGAAGCGGGCCTGAACAAAATCGGAGAAAGAATTTTCAACCTGCAACGAGCGGTACTGCTCCGGCAGGGGTGGGACGGCCGAAACGGGGACACATTGCTGGACCACCTGCATGACGAGCCTTTAGAAGTGGTATTTTTCAATCCCGACTGCATCGTGCCCGACAGGAATGGTGAAATCGTGTCCCGTAGGGGCAACAGAGTAAAAAGAGAAGACTTCAACAAGCTCAAGGACGAGTATTACGAGCTGCGGGGGTGGGACGTACCCAGCGGCATGCCGACGGAGAAGAAATTTAGAGAACTCGGACTTGAGGATATTGCGGCGGGGCTGAAAGCAAGGGACCTTATCCATTGATTTGGAACTTGCCGGAATTTACGCTAATATTAGAGTGAGGGTTGAACTATGATGTTTCAAAATATTCTGGTCCCACTAGACGGGTCCCGATTTAGTTCTCATGCTCTGCGATACGCCATCGATATCGCTCACCAGTACAAGGCACGACTGGTCCTGCTGCGCGTGGTAGAACCGGTAACACCGGTGTCCGTCATGTCCTCATCCATCGGTATGGAAACTTCGGCTTCCGCTCAAATGGCGGTAGAGGAAGCCACGAGACAGGAACAAATAAATACCAGGCATGCCCGGCGATATATGAGCAAGAAACTCCATGAAGTGACTTCGCGGGGTATCAAAACTGCTTACCATGTCGTAACCGGGGACCCTTTTGACTCCATCATGAAATACTGTAAGAAAGAGCATATCGACCTCGTGGTAATGACGACCCACGGCAAGAGCGGACTGAAGAGGGCTATTCTCGGGAGTGTCGCCGATAAGGTCGTCCGCGATGCCAGAGTACCGGCGCTGGTGATAAGACCGCGTACTCACAAGAGGAAATAGGTTTTTCTTCTACCAGAGCCTCAGGTTATCTTTTGACCATTTGATAGAACAGGAGTAGAATTCACTTTAATCTACTTTACTGATAAACATCGGGGGAAGAATGTCGGATAAAAAAGAAGAAGAAAGAAGCGAAACAGTACATGGCGTTTATAAAGTCGGAGACCTGTATTATTGCGCTAAGTGTCACTCAGTAGTAAAGGACGGAGAGGCATGTCCTAATTGCAATACAGAATTCGACTGGGACAAAATCAGGTTGGCTTTAGCGAAATAGACGGCGTTCAGGTAGAGATTTATTCCAGCTTACCAAAACTGAGATATTCCAGCGGAATGCCGTCAGGGTCACGGACATAGGTAAAAGAGATTTCAGGACCGGGCATGCTCTGCAGTTCCAGCAGAAATTCAAGACCCTCTTTTTCGAAATAATCGGCAATTTCAGGTACGTTCTGGCACATCATACATGTCTGCAGGTAACCGAAGTCGCCCCATATCGTATAAGACGGGATAGACCTGCCCCGCGGTTCCATAACCTCGAAAAGCTCCACCATACCACCGCCTTTCCCGGAGGCAAGGATACAGGAGCGGACTACAGTCTGTTTACTACCGGAGAGCTCATCGACTAACCCGGAGAAATGCTCGTGCGGCTTCACAAACAGAGTATCAAAACCGGTGTATTTCCGGTAAAAAGCCAGTGACCTATCCAGGTCGGTAACGCTTATCCCCACCCAGCGCACGCCGTCGGAATTATTCTCGACCGGAAAGTTCTCTCCCGAGGCGAATTCGATGAGATTCCCCTCAGGGTCTTTACAGTAAACAAAGTCATACGCACCGAATTCGGGAAGCTCGGTTGACCGGGGACTGAAACAGAAATAGACCTTGTTCTTTAATTCGCTGTATAGCTCACTCACATCCGATACGGCGATAGCCATCTTGTTAGCCCCGATATCACCGTAGCGAAAGTCCCGGCGGATAGCCCGGGGAACAGGGGTAACCATCTGCACGAATTCGACAATTATCCCGTCGGTACCCTGAGATAACATGCTGGCCGCGAACACCGGCGTTATACCGCGGGTGATACCGGACATTATCTCCTGCGGTCCGGCCGGAGAGCCCTGGGGAGTGGCCTGAAATCCAAGTAAACCGGTATAAAAAGATTCCATAGCCTCCAGGTCTTTCACCCCGATAGCCACGTGTTGCACTCCGGCTATTTCATACATATCGAGCCTCCTGAAACCCGGAATATTACTTCTTGGGCTGCAGCGTCATGTAATAGGCATCGCCGAGCAGATTTGGGTCGAGAACTTCCCTGATTTTCCACTGGTACTCATATACGTGGGGCTGGGACATCTGCGATAACCTCTCCGCCTGCTCTTCCTGAGAGCGGGCATAGCCATCATCGCGTCGCGATCCAGCATACATCCTCTCCATAGCACCGAGACCGTGCTCCATGCCATACTTGGATGTAGCTTCAAAGAAATCGTAAGTACCTTTTACCGATTCGGCACTATGAGAGTCAAAATGAGTAAAATTCTCCCAGGCTGTAGCCCCACCACCACCGATACCACCCATACCCCCCATCAGGCAGTCGCCGCCGGCCCGGGCGAAATAGTCATGCTCCTGCTCCCATTTCCGCTTGAACTCAGCTGCAATTTCAACTTTCGGGCAGGCGTGATCCGGAGCGCCGCCGATGCCGAAGCATCCTTCATAGCCCCCGGCATAGACAAAGTTCAGGTTTTTATGTCCCAGCCTGAGGAGGAAAAGTAGACTCCAGTCCTTGACATCCGGCTCTTCCATCATCGAAGCTTTGTAGCCACCGGTCTCGGCCAAGATTTTATCGAGGACCTTCTCCTGCCATTCGATATCTCTCATCGTCATTCCCGCCAGAATAATCTGGAAATCACGCTTCATCTCTTCGTTTTGCCTTTGTACCTCGGGATCTTTCAGCATTTCCTCGAGGTCGTCGAGCGTTTTAGTAGGGTCGGTAAGAATCCTGATCATAGCGCCTTTCAGGTCCCGACCGAACATGGTGTATTGCCGGTGGGCGTAATAGCCGCTGATACCGCTATCCCAGATTCTATAAACGCCGTCAGCATAAGCCTCCCATGACGGCCAGGCGACAGTATGCCCTTGGATATTAGGCGGTAGTGTAGCTTTATAGGCAGGGATGATACCGTCGTTAGCCAGGCTGGCCGGTCCTGGCCAGGGAAACAGCTTAATAGCGCATTTGGTGAATACACCCATCGCTCCCATACTTCCCTGACCTGCCATCATGACGCCCTTCAAGCCGGGTCCCGGTCCGTCATCACAAAACCAGCCCAACTCCGAGCCCAAAGAGCCCGACCTTAAAATTTCACCATTAGGCAGCACCCATTCGAAAGCCAGCAGGTTCTCGCGGGTAAGGCCTCCGTAGTAAGCAAAGGGCGAGGGTCCACCGTTAGCGCAGGCACTGGCGAGAGGAGAGCAGCTGGAACCGGCACCGATTATCGTCGTATTCAAGCCGACCTTCATTGCCTCGGCCTGAAGCGTGGCACCGATCACAAAAGGCTCGATGACGGCAAACTGGTTTTTTTCGTCGATTTCCAGAATATGGTCCATACGCCTCATGTCGAGGGTGATGGCATAATCGTCCGAGATATTGCCGCGGGAAGTCCAGAAGGTACTGGAGGCTTTGAATTTTATCTTATGCTTGTTGCATAACTTGACGATAGCCTGGACTTCCCCGGTGCTGCCCGGCATCAAGACTGCCAGCCCCCGGGGCGTAAATACTTCATAAACGGGACCCATGTGATGTTGGCTCTGGCACAGGGGGGTTATATACGAATCCAGCATGGCCGGGTCATCGGATATATTATCCGGTCCGACAACATCCTCAAACGCCTTATATATTTCTTTCGATAAAGCCATTTATAATTCTCCTTCCCTAAATCGCCTGCTGCACAAGCTCGATAATATCAAAGACCTTCATTTTTCCACCGTCTGAGCTTACCGCGTCGAGAAAGTTTCTTTCACACCACGGGCAGGCGGATACGATGGCCTCAGCACCGGTGGTCCTGGCTTCCTCAATCCTCTCACCGGCCGTCCAGGCGGAGAATTCGGGGTAGGCATCGATGCATCCGCCACCCGAGCCACAGCACCAGGCATACTCGCGTATCCTTTCCATCTCTACCAGCTTAAGACCGGGGATGCTCTTTAAAATATCCCGCGGCGGGTCGTAAATACCCCAGGCACCGTTGTACCGGGGCTTTCGGGGTTCATGGATAACCACCTGGTTAAGAATTTTCTTTTCCTTGCCCTGCCAGGGTATATACGGCTCTCCCTGTCTCCCCAGGTGGCAGGGGTCATGGTAGGTAACCGTCATATTGACGGGTTTACTAAGTTTCAGCTTGCCCTGCTTGATAAGACGGTCGATGAACTCCACGGTATGCAGCACCTCGACGGTGGAACCAAGCTCGGGATAGAGACGCTTGAAGGCAAAGTAGCCATCGGAGCAGGAGGTGACCACGGTTTTAACTCCGGCCGTCTTCCAGGCTTCGATATTATTCTCGGCGAATTTAACGAATTCCCCGCGGTAGCCCATCTGGTAAGCCCGTCCGCCGCAGCAGCTTTCATCGGCGCCCATGATGCCGATATCCACACCGGCATTCTTGAGAAGGGTTACCGCCGCCCGGGGTATATCGCGGAGCTCTTCATCAAAGCTGAACCGGCAACCCGCAAAATAGGCGACCTCGGCTTTCTCCTCCGTCAAATTCTTGACATCCAGTCCCTTAGCCCAGTTGCCGCGGTCAGCCTTGACCATCCCCAGCATCATGGTGTCCTCTTTCTTGAGATTATCGATAAACGGCATGTGCTGGGGCAGAAGCTGCCCGTCGGTGACAGCCCTGGCCTTCAATTCCAGGATGTTGCCCAGCGGCTCCAGATTATAGCGGCAGACCTTATCGGAGACATCGCACAGTCCACAACTTAAATCTTTATATATTACGTCCAGCACGCGGTCGGTATAATCACTCCTGCCCATTAAAAGCGACCGCGCAACAGCGAACCGACCCCTCGCTGAGTAAGCATTGAAATTGCTGTAGGCGATACTGGGGCAGCCCTTGGCGAACCTCCAGCTTTTAATCTTATCCTGTGGAATCCATTTGCAGTACGAACATTGGCTGCACCTCTCCATATCAGGCCGGTAATCTTCCAGTGCCATTTCCTATCCCTCCTTAGTTACCTGTAAATCAAAACATAGTTTACCCGGATTCATTATTCCGTTTGGGTCGAAGATATTTTTAATATTCTTCAACAAAGCCGTGCTCTGTTTGTCTCTGCTAAACGACATATCCGCCCAGATACCGTAGGGACGGGTATAGAAAGCCCCCGCGTTGGCCAGAGCCTGACTGGCCTGAGTATAGAGAGCCTGAATCCGGGATACCTCTTCCGTATTGTCCGGGTCATAGGGTAGACTGAACTCGCAATGACAGTTTGCTCCCTGGTGCCGCGGCTGAAGGTAAACACCGATATCCGAGGTCGGGTAGCCCAGGGCTTCGGCTACAGGAGATATCGTCTTCATGAATTCGGGCGCTTTATCCAGGGTGCTGACAAAGAAGATGTCCTGGCAATCTCCCTTATAGCCGAATTTCCAGTAAGGCTCGCGGGACGGATTCAAAATAACTTCCAGTACCTGCTCGCCGATAGCGCCCGGTACCGCCGATAAAAGCTCAAGGCCGAACTCCTGAGCGATTTCCGAGATATCTTTTTCCTGGAATTCGACCCTCTCCTCGGGTAATTCCTCACGTCCGGCGATGCCGACCAGCACTATCCACGGAGGCAGCCGGTCTCGCAATGATTCAACCTGTCCGGCATCTTTATTAATAGCATATGCGAGGTTGGTGCTATTCATAATAAAAAGTTCATCGGCATACCTGAACCTGAGGATACGGTAAGTAAAATCAAACAGGTCATCGAGCTTTTTAGCGGGTACGAAGTAGAGCTTGTGGATTTGAGGCATTACCTCACACCGCACCGAAGCCCAGGTGGCGATACCCATGCTGCCCTGAGCTGCCGTAAGAAACCGGTAGAAATCGGTCTGACCGGGTCCGGCCGGCTGTAACTGCCATTTCTCCTCAGCCCACTGCTTTTCCATGTCCAATTCGCCCATGCCGGCATCACCGGTCCAGAGTCGGTTACCGTCGCCAAAGACTATCTCCAGACAGCGCAGGGGGTCGAGAGACGACCACTGCAACCGGCAGTTCAGTCGCGGCTCTCTTTCAAGGAGGCTGGTAATTACGGATTTATTTGCCCGCGGGAGCAGCGGATTGGAGAGTCGCATCCCTTTTTCCGCCAGCGCGGGCAGCAGTTCCCCATAGGTTACACCCGCCTCTACCAACGCTATCCGGTTGCGGCGGTCTATTTTTAGAATCTTCTTCATGCCGCTGAGGTCAACGATAACCGCCTCCGGGCTGCCGGGCACGGTATCACCGTGGAAATGCGGCGGTCCGGAGCTTACCGGCACCAGCGGTGTTCCCGTTTCGTTAGCCCACCCGATTATCTTATGTACGTCGTCGACGTTTCCTACTCTTACGACACACTGCGGCTTTACAGCCCGGGCAAAACTCCGGTCGCTGGAATATCCATCCAGAGTTGCATCGTCATCCAGAACGTTTTTCTCACCCACTATAGCAGTTAGTTCAGCTTTCGGGTCACCCATGTTTATCTCCCCCTCTGAATATAAGTTAGCCAGTTATCTATCTATTATTTTTCTTCTCTCGACCTGATTTTGGATAAAGCGGCAGCAGCCTGTTTACGCACGGCTTCGCTGCTATCATCGAGGGCTTTTTCAAGCGGTGGAATCGCGGTGGCTTCACCGAGACAACCCAAAGAAGAAGCGGCGATAGCCCGCACGGTCCCGGCAGCATCATTTAGAGCGGCTATCAATGGCTCTACGGCACGTTTATCCCCTATCAAGCCCAGCGAAGAGGCAGCAATCGCGCGCAGGGTTTCATTACCGTCTTTAATCAACCTGAGAAAATAGGGTACCGCTTTTTCAGTCCTAAGCTCACCGAGCGCCAGGGCAGCGCGAACCCGGACCAAATCATTCGAGCTTTCCAAAGCCTGGAGCAGGGTCGGAAGAACTTCATGCCCGCCGATTTCTCCCAAGACCGTTACGGTCACGGCATGCAGTTCTTCTTTATCCTTGTTTTCCAGGATTGCTTTGAGATGCGGAATCGCCTGCGGGTTTCCGGCGTCGCCCAGGGCGGAAATAACAGCCCGGGATACAATAACACTGTCGTCCTGGAGAGCATCAATTAGCGGGGGTATTACTTCATCGCCGGACAGTCTACCCAGGGCAATAGCGGCGCACCCGCGCAGCCAGTCAACTTCATCTTTGTTCTCCAATACCTCGACGATAGATTCGATGGCATCCCGATTGCCGGTTCGGCCCATTTCTATAATGGCGGAAGCCCTGATTCTGGTATTTTCGTCTTCCAGACTATTGGAGCAGGTTTGCGTTTCCATAAATTCCCCGGTTACGATGAGCGTTTCCTTGACATTATATTGCTAGACTATAATATAATAAACCATGAATATTTGGCAAAATATTCCCAATATACGGGATATAAAAGCCGAAAACGACGGTAAATCCTATACCAATACCTCACTTGTCCGCGCCACCAACATCCTCATCTGTCTCAGCAATGGCATCAACACCAATACCGAGATAGCGAAATACTGCAAATACAGTACCTCCACCGTCCACAGGCTCCTGAACGTGATGCAGAATCTGAACTGGGTGGTACAGGACGGCATCAACCACAGATACTACCTGGGCCCGGTAGCCAATCAATTGATATCAAAACAGGGTAATGCTCACCGCTACCTGCTGGTCAATGCCCTTCAGGAAATGGGACATTTATCCAATTTCAGCGGAGAGACAATAAGCCTTAATATCCTGGTACAGCTTCGTTCCGTCCTGCTGCACTTTATCCCCAGCGACCAGGAACTTAAAATCGTTGAAGACGATTCCGGACAAGTGACGCCATTCGCCGTGGGGGCTACCGCCAAAGTACTCCTGTCACAACTGGATGAAAAGGAAATAGGAGAAGCCCTGAACAAGGTCGATTTAAAAAAGCTGATGGGGAAAAGGGTTGTATCCAGAGACCTGTTATCAGCCCAAATAAGAGATATAAAGCGAAAAGGATACGGGATAAGCTACGGTGAAAGGATTGCCGGGGCGATGTGTATTTCCACTGCTGTTCAAGGTTACTCACATCCCGTCGCCCTGAGCATCCTGGGACCGGAGAACCGTATAAAGCCGAGAGCCAAGGCGATAACCGAAGAATTGATAGCCAGCGCCAGGCGTATATCCAGAAGTATTACTAATACTTCGAAAAAAGGTTAAAAACCAATGAACTACAAACAAATTATGGCGAAAGCCGAAGTCGAAAGCAGAGAGTCCGGTTATAAAATCAACGGCGTCCCGAATATCTCCGAACTGCCTTTATTCAAACTGGAAAGCAGGATAGCCCTGAGAAACTGCGGTATTATCGACCCGGAAAACATTAACGATTATATCTTGCGGGGTAAAGGTTTTTCCGGGCTCTCCCGGGCGATAGAGTCGGGGCAGAAAAAGGTGATTGAAGAACTCAGAAAATCCGGGCTGAGGGGCAGGGGCGGTGCCGGTTATCTCACGGCGGAAAAGTGGCAGAGCTGCCTCGATGCCGAAGGGAGCGAGAAATACGTTATCTGCAACGCCGTGGATGCCGACCCGAAAGCACGCAACGCCAGGTTATTAATGGAGGGCGACCCTTACGCCGTCCTGGAAGGCTTATTAATCGGTGCTTACGCTGTGGGTGCGAAACAGGGCTATGTCTGTATCAATACGGAGTACAAAACCGCCATAAACAGGATTAACAAGGCATTAAAGCAGATGAGGGATTACGGCCTGCTGGGAAATAACATACTGGACTCGGAATTCGGGTGTGATATCGGGGTCAAAGAGGTAGCGTCATCACTGGTATCGGGCGAAGAGACGGCGCTGATAAGAGCCCTGGAGGGGAAGCAAATGATTCCCTATCTGCGCACCGTTTATCCCGCCGAAAAGGGATTAAATGACAAGCCAACGCTGATAAATAACGCGGAGACGATGTCCAATGTATCGGCTATTTTTCAAAATGGCCCGGAAGTAGTCTCAAGTACCGGCACGGAAAAAAGCAAGGGCACCAAGGTTATTACTCTAGGCGGTGAGATAGCCCATCCATATACCGTGGAAGTCCCGTTCGGGACGACGCTGCGAACGCTGGTGGAGGATATCGGGGGCGTGGTTGGGGGAGGTAAAAATATCAAAGCCGTGCAGTTCGGCGGTCCCACGGGGTCGTATTTCGCTGGCGATTCCCTGGATACTCCCATCAGCTACGAAGCCATGGAGGAAACCGATGCTATCATCGGTTCGGGGACAATCGAAGTCTTTAGCAGCGATTGCTGCGCCGTGGAAATAGCCAGGGATGCTGCCGCTTACCTCCAGGCGGAGTCCTGCGGCAAATGCGTGTTCTGTCGCGAGGGAACATACCAGATGGTGGATATTTTGAACGATATCTCTGATAATAAAGGTAAAGAAGAAGACCTGGACCTGTTAAACGAACTGGCCGAAGGAATGAAAACCGGCAGCATCTGCGGTCTGGGTCGTACGGCACCGGCACCGGTGTTAAGCAGCATGAAGCTGTTTCACAGCGATTATGATGTCCATATTAAAGAGAAAAGGTGTGGCGCCACCAATAAATGATGATGAATCCCGAAACGATAAAGCTGACTATCGATGGTAAAGAAGTAGAAACGCAAAAGGGGAAGAGCATCCTTGAGGCAGCTCTAGATGCGGAAATCTACATCCCGCATCTCTGCCATCATCCCGACCTGCCGACCATCGGGGCCTGCCGATTGTGCATCGTCGAAGTGGAAGGTATCGAAGGATATCCTCCATCGTGCGTGACGCCCGCGGAAAACGGCATGATAGTCAGCACGAAAACCGAAGACACGGAACGCCTGCGGCGCCTGGCCATGGAGCTTATGCTGGCCGGGCACCCCGCCGACTGCGGCCAATGTGATAAGTACCTCAACTGCGAACTGCAATCGCTGAAGCAGTATCTCGGCTGCGAGGACCTGCATGTAAGAAGGCGCTCGAAACTACTGCCGATAAATTCCGCTAATCCGCTTTTTGTCCACGACCCCAATAAATGCGTGGCCTGCGGACGCTGCGTCAGGGCGTGCCATGAGCTACGGGGCGTCGGCATCCTCTTTTATAAGAAGCTTCATAAAGAAACAATAACCGGTACGGCAGCGGACCTGCCACTCACCGATGCCGGGTGCCGCTTCTGCGGCGCCTGTGCCGAAGTCTGCCCAACGGGCGCCATCCAGGACAACCCGGAGCTTATCGAAGGGAAAAAACGGAAAGCCGCCCTGATTCCCTGCCGGTATACCTGCCCCGCCGAGATAGACGTTCCGAGATACATCCGTCACATCAGGAAAGGAGACTTTGCCACCGCCGCCACAGTTATCAGGGAAAAGGTGCCTTTTCCTACCGTACTCGGTTACGTGTGCGACCGTATCTGCGAGGATGTCTGCCGGAGAGGCGAGCTAAACGAGTCTGTTTCCATCAGAGAGCTGAAGCGCTTCGCCGCGGAGCATGATGATGGCGAGTTATGGAAGAAAAACATAAGCAGGAAGCCAGCCACCAGTAAGAAAATAGCCATAATCGGGTCGGGGCCGTCCGGGCTGACGGCAGCATATTATCTGGTCAGGCAGGGGCACGCGGTCACGGTGTTCGAGGCTTTGCCGGCTGCCGGGGGCATGATGCGCTACGGTATCCCCGAGTACCGCCTCCCCAAAGATGTTCTCGACCGGGAAATAGCGGATATAGTAAACAGCGGCGTCGAGTTAAAAACCGATACACCCGTCGACTCAATCGATAATCTTTTGAAAGAGGACTTTGACGCCGTTCTCGTCGCCGTCGGTACCCACCAGGGGCAAAAACTGGCTATTCCCGGTGCCGATAATGAAAGGGCACTGATATGCACTGATTTCTTGAGAGCTATCAACATGGGGCATAAGGCAGATATAGGAGATAAGGTGATGGTCCTGGGAGGCGGGAACGTTGCCTTCGACTGCGCCCGCTCGGCGCTACGACTCGGTGCCGGGCAGGTACAGCTTGCCTGCCTCGAAAGCCGGGAAACAATGCCGGCTACCGACGATGAAATCAGCCAGAGCGAGGAGGAGGGGATAGTAATTTATCCCGCCAGGAGCTCTACCCGGATTGCGTGTGAAAACGGTATTATCACCGGCGTTGAATTTCTCGACGTACAGTCGCTCAGCTTTGATGAGGACAACAATCCGGAAATAGAGACCGTTGGAAATTCCGAGCATATCATCGAAGCTGACACGGTGATATTCGCCATCGGCCAGCGCCCGGTAATCCTACCGGGATTCGAGATAGAGACCGAATACAATTGTCTGATTCCGGTGGACTCCTTTTCACAATGCGATAGCCGAGAGGGGGTTTTTGCCACCGGCGATGCCGTCAACGGGACTTCCTCGGTCATCAAAGCCATTGCTTCCGGGAGGAAAGCCGCTATTGCTATCGACAGATACCTGGGAGGCAACGGAATCATCGACGAAAAGCTGGCAGCTGAAGCTGAACCTGACCAGGTCCTGGGATGCATCGAGGGATTTGCTTCAATGCACAGACTTGAAGAATCGCGTATTCCGGTGGAAGAGCGAGTGGGCAGTTTTATTAAGGTTATTAGAGATACGGGTGAAGAGTCCATAACTTATGAATCAGAACGCTGTCTGCAATGTGACCTCAGACTTAAAATCACCCCCGTAAAATTCTGGGGTAATTACTAATATGGTATCTTAATATAGAAAATATCAGGCTACCAATGGCGAAAGGAGAAGCAGTGATGAGTCACATACCTGCGGAAACCGATGTTGTCGTAATAGGTTCGGGCGTTTCGGGCCTGGCGGCGGCGCTAACCCTGGCAGAGGGCGGCGCCAGGGTCATCGTCTTTGAGAAAGAGCGTTCTATCGGAGGGACATCAAACTTCTTTCACGGGATGTTTGCCGTGGAAAGCGAAATGCAACGGCGGAGGTATATCACCTACAGTCGGGACGAAGCATTCAAAAACATCATGGCCTACAGTCACTGGCGGGCCAATCCGCGTCTGGTACGGGCGGTAGTCAACGAATCCGCCGCGACGATAAGCTGGCTTCAGGAGGCGGGAGTCGAATTCACCGAGGCCACCATCAATATCCCCGATGCGCCGCGGACATACCACCTCGTCAAGGGACAGGGTGAAGCCATCATCAAAGCCCTGGCTACACGGGCGAGGGAACTGGGGGCAACGATAGTACCGGCAACGCCCGTGAAACAGATACTCAAGTCAGGCGACCGCATTGCCGGAGTGATTGCGGAGGAAGACGAAGAGGATGTACAGGTTGCCGCCAAAGCGGTAATTATCGCCAGCGGCGGATACGCCAATAATAAAGAGTGGATTAAGAAATATTCGGGGTTTGAACTGGACGTAAATCTATTTCCCATCGGCAATGTCGATAAGATGGGGGACGGCATCCGTATGGCTTTCGAGGTCGGCGCCACCGAAGAAGGCATCGAAGTCCTCGAACTCGTACGCACGGGTCCGGTAGGCCCGGAATTCGCCATGGGGTCGCATCTCGAGAATGTTGCCGTCCAACCCGACCTCTGGGTCAACGCTCAGGGGGAAAGGTATTGCGACGAGAGCGTCAGCTTCGATGATGCTTACGTGGGCAACGCCAATGCCCGGCAAACTGGAGACTACACTTTCAGCATATTCGATAGCACCATAAAACAAGCCCTGATAGAACACGGAACCGTGAAGGCAATGATAATGGAATTCCCGCCGGGCTCGCGGACTACCGAACTGGACCGAGAGCTGGATGCCGCGGTGAAAAGCGGCAGTACGGAGATTTTCGAGGCGGATTCCATCAAGGAACTGGCGGAGAAAATCGGGGTAGACCCGACCGTACTGCAGTCCACGGTCGATGAGTATAACGGATACTGCGAAAAAGGTCATGACGACCTGTTCGCTAAAGACCCGAAATACCTGCGGCCGATTAAGGGGCCTAAATTCTACGCCATTAAGGCGCGTACCATTTTCCTCGGAACGCTGGGAGGCATCAAGATAAACCACCGGACGGAAGTGATAGACAAGAAAGGCAACGTAATTCCCGGGCTTTATGCCGGGGGATATGACGCCGGGGGCATGTACGGCGACAGCTACAGTATCGGCAATTCCTCAGGCCTGTCATCCAGCTTCGCGACCAACTCCGGGCGGATTGCCGGTAAAAACGCTCTAAATTATATCGGTAAGTAATATTTCTTTTTAAGATAAGCAAAATCGATGGAGAATGAATTAAACCAAAAACAGCGTTATCAGGAGGTGAAAAGGTGTTATTGAAAGACCGCGTAGCGATTATCACCGGAGGAGCCAAGGGAATCGGGAGAGCTATCTCCCTTAAATTCGCCGAGGAAGGCTGTGATATCGTCGTCAACGCCATGCATATTGAAGGCGCTGAGAAAGTGGCGGAAGAGGTAAGAGCGCTGGGGCGACGTTCGCTGGCGATTGCCGCCGACGTGGCAGACAGCGCCCAGGTAAACGATATGGTAGACCGGACCGTTAAAGAATTCGGCAAAATCGATATCCTGGTCAATAACGCGGGTGGGATTTCCGAGGCCACCGGCGGAGCCATCGAGAGTACCACCGATGAGGACTGGAACAGGATTGTCGGTATCAATTTGACAGGTCAGTTCCTGTGCTGCCGGGCGGTCGTGCCCCACATGAAGAAAAACAAGTACGGCAAAATCGTCAATGTTTCTTCCATGGGCGCCATCCATCCTCCCGCACCCATCGTTCATTACCATTCGGCTAAAGGGGGCGTCCTGGGTCTGACTACCAACCTCGCTTTTGAACTGCGTCAACAGAATATCACCGTCAATGCCATCCTACCGGGACCGGTGCTCTCGGAGTTTTTTAATAAAATGCTGGACGGAATGTCGGAAGAAGAAGGAAAAGCCTTCTTCTCCATGCTGGACAACCGGGTGCCGATGCACCGAATGGGTAGGCCCGAGGAAATTGCCGGAGTAGCGCTTTTCCTGGCATCCGACATGTCATCTTACGTTACCGGCGAATCGATATGCGCCGGAGGAGGACTGCCTCTGACACCCGATTAGCGGTTTTTACAATTATATATAGTATTCGTTTGATAATAACGGTTTTAAGCAACTACAATGTTTTAGTAAGGAGTGGAATATGGCCAGAGGTTACATGGAGAAAATCCTATACGTGAATCTTTCCACGGGAGAAATGAGAGAGGAAAAACCCGGAGAAAGCCTCTATAAAGATTTCGTCGGTGGATACGGCATCGGCGCCAGGATACTTTACAGTAATCAGAAGGGCGGAGTAGACCCGCTGGGCCCGGAAAATACCCTCGGCTTCTTAACTGGCCCCCTCACCGGCACCGGCGCTACTTTCGCTGGCAGGTACGGAATCGTGGGAAAATCACCATTGACCGGGGGGTGGGGCGATTCCAATTCGGGGGGGCACTTCGGGCCTAGCCTTAAATTCTCCGGTTATGACGCCGTGTTCTTTACAGGAATAGCGGAAAAACCGGTCTATCTATTCCTCGATAACGGCAAAGCCGAGTTGAGGGACGCCGGTCATTTGTGGGGTAAAGACTGCTTCGTAACCGAAGATACACTTAGAGACGAGCTGGGTGAAGGAGTGGAAAGCTCCTGCATCGGTCCTTCCGGAGAGAAACTCGCCCTCATCTCCTGCGTGGTCACGAGGAGGGGGGCCGTGGCGGGGCGCTCGGGCCTGGGGGCGGTGATGGGCTCCAAAAAGCTCAAGGCGATAGCCGCCCATGGCAAGCCGGAGGTGCCGGTATTCGATGCCGGGAAGGTAGACCAGCTGCGCAAAGACCACATCGCCGTGATGAGGACATGGGAGGGAATGGAGACCATGGCGGGTTTTCACAAGTACGGCACCTCCAGCGTCGCTGAGGGCTTCGCCCACAGCGGCGATACCCCGGTGAAGAACTGGGGCGGGGTGGGTGTTATCGACTTCCCCGACAGCTCCGGCCTCAGCGGCGATGCGGCTATAGCCAACATAGAACACAGGACGGGCTGCTGGCACTGCCCGATAGGCTGTGAAGGGAGATTAAAGGCGGGAGAGGGCGAATACAAATATCCGGCCGGCACCCGCCGCATAGAATACGAGACGCAGGCATCCTTCGGGACGATGTGCTGTAACAATAATACCGAATCGCTGAATATGATTAACCATCTCTGTAACTCCTACGGGCTGGATACGATATCGGGCGGCACCGCTATGGCATTCGCCATCGAGTGCTACGAAAACGGCATTATTAATAAAGCCGATACCGACGGCATTGAGCTTACCTGGGGCAACCACCGGGGAATCGTAGCGATGACGGAAAAGATGGTCAAGCGAGAGGGTTTCGGCGACGTGCTGGCCGACGGCGTGAAAATAGCCGCCGAGAAAATCGGCAAGGGTGCCGAGGATTATGCCGTACATATCGGAGGCCAGGAACTCGGTATGCACGACCCCAAGTTTCCTTCATTCCCGGACGCGACATCGGCGGCACGCTACCAGATGGACCCGACTCCGGGCCGGCATACCCAGATGAATTTCGGACCCGGCGCCTTCACTTTCCAACTGGTAAACTCCACCGGTTGGTGCATGTTCAGCGACCTCGTAGGCGGGAGTACCCTGAAATACATCACCGAATTCATGAGCGCCGTAACCGGGTGGGACCGCTCCGAGGACGAGATGCTGAAGGCAGGCGAGAGGATTTACAACATGCGGCACGTTTTTAACCTGCGTGAAGGCATCAATCCCATCGAGTATAAAGTCCACGGCAGAATCATCGGCAGGCCCCCCCAGAAAGAGGGACCGCTGGCCGGTTCTTCGGCGGATATCGAGGCGCAGGTATACTGGGGGCTGGGAGGATTGGACTGGGGCCGGAAGAGCGCGAAACCCAGTCAGAAGAAGCTGCTGGAACTGGGATTGGACGACGTGGCGGAGGAACTCTGGCCACCGGACCAGATGCCCGGACCGGGACATTGATAATATAAAGCCAACAGGCTTACAGTCTATACAAAGAGGGTGAGAAAATGGCAGGAAAAACTATCGGCGGATACATGGGGAAAATCCTCCGCGTTGACCTGAGCCGCGAGCAGATAAGCGAGGAATCACCGGACAGCGAAACACTCCAGAGATATATCGGGGGGACGGGGATAGGAGTGAAATACCTCTACGAAGAAGTACCCCCCGGTGTGGAATGGTCCGACGCGGAAAACCGGATAATATTCATGGCGGGGCCTTTCAGCGGCACCAGAGTCAGCGGCTCCGGCATCTTCTCGATAATCAGCAAGGGCCCGATGACCAACATGGCCGGTACGTCCCAGGCCAACGGATATTTCGGGGCTTTCTTAAAGTTCTCCGGATTCGACGGGATAGTCGTCCAGGGGAAAGCAAAAAGGTGGCTGTATCTCCATATGCACGACGGCACCGCCGAGTTAAGGGACGCCGGACATCTCCAGGGTAAAGATACCTGGGAGACCGAAGACGCCATCAAGAAAGACATAAACAAGCAATGCAGTGTCTTTACTATCGGGCCGGCGGGCGAGAACCTGGTACGGTTTGCGTCAATAGTCGGCGACCACGGCCACGTGGCGGCTCATAACGGGCTGGGAGCGGTGATGGGGTCAAAGAAACTTAAAGCAATCGTAGCCGAGCGGGGAAGTAAAAAAATCCCTGTCGCCAGGCCAGACGAGCTGACGCGGTCAGCCAAAGCCCTTATCGAGGATGCCCAGAAAGCCATGCCCACCCTGTCCTCACTCGGAACGGCCGGCGCCCTCCCCATGCTTCACCGCATCGGCCAGCTGCCGGTGAAAAATTACACCACCAGCATTTTCCCCGATTTCGAGAAATTCAGTGGCGAATATCTCCGTACCCATTTCAAGGTGACTCCCACCACCTGCTGGGCCTGCCGCATCAGTCACTGCCGCATGACCGAGGTCACCGAAGGGCCTTATAAAGGCTTCGTCGGTGAGGAACCCGAATACGAAGGCGTCGCTGCCATGAGCTCGGTCATCGGGCAGACCGACCCCGGGGCGACGGTGGTGCTGGGCAACGATGTCGACCGCCTGGGTATGGACATCAACGAGAGCGGCTGGCTCATCGGCTGGCTCATGGAGTGCTCTCAAAAAGGATTACTTAATAAAGATGACCTTGACGGCATAGATATCAAATGGGGGGATGCCGAGGCGACACGGGCCATACTGAAAAAGACTGCCTATCGCGAGGGCAACGGCAACCTGTGGGCGGAAGGGGTGAAACGGACAGCCGAGAAATACGGCGGGGAGGCTTTAGACTGTGCGGTGTATACGTTGAAAGGCGCCACGCCGCGGGGACACGACCACCGGGCGCGCTGGTCGGAGATGATCGATACCTGCCTTTCGAATACCGGAACTATTGAGGTCGGCCCAGGCATCCCCGCAGTTAAAGAACTGGGGATATTACCGCCGAAAGACATGTTTGACGCTATAGAGGTATCGACATTTAACGCTATGGTGTGCGGCCGGCGCCTGTTCGAGGATTCCCTAGTACTGTGCTTCTTCTGCGGTCAGGACCTGAAAATGATAACTGATACCTTGAGCGCGATTACAGACTGGGATTTTGATATCCAGGAGGCGATGGATGTTGGCAAGCGCATCGTCAACCAGCTGAGGGTATTCAATTTCCGGCACGGGCTGACCAAAGATGTCGAAGCGCCTTCCGTACGCTACGGCTCCACGCCCGTCGACGGCCCGGCCGAGGGCAAGTCTATCATGCCCCAATGGGAAGCCCTGCGAAGTAATTATTACGAGAAAATGGGGTGGGACCCGGAAACAGGCAAACCTTTACCGGAGACATTAACGAAGCTGGGCCTGGAACATCTTATACCGGATCTGGCGAAAACAGATGAAGGGGGTGGGGAATGAGTTTCAGACCGAAGCCGAACCGTATCCTTGAAGCGATGAAAAAGGGTGAAATTCCGCTGGGCATGGAGGTGAACACGGGCAATCCAAGTATAATAGAGATTCTCGGGTATACAGGGTTCGATTTTTACATGCTGGATATGGAACACACCAGAATAAACCGTGAAACGATGGAGCACTGCATCCGTGCGGCCGATGCCGCCGGCATTACTACTCTGGTAAGGGTAACCGAGAACGAACCCGGTCTTATCCGACACGCTCAGGAAGCCGGAGCCCAGGGTGTGGTCGTTCCCCGCGTAAAAACACCTGAAGATGTACAGAGAATAATCGATTCAGTCCGCTACGGTCCCGAGGGTAAATGCGGGGTATGTCCCCTGGTACGCGCCGCGAATTACTCGGATGAAGGATACGAGGAATATATTGAGTATTCCAACCAGAACACCATGATTATTCCTTTACTCGAAGACAGGAACGGATTCGAGAATGCCGAGGAGATTTTCGCGCTGCTGAAACCGGATGTCGATGCCATCGGCACGGGAATGGGAGACCTGCGATTTTCGCTGAGAAAGAAGGGGCAGAAGGCAGATAGACAACATCCCTATATTAAAGAGGCCGCCGATAAAGTAGCAGCACTCTCGAAGAAAACGGGGGTGCCGATAATGGATATGGCGTTTTCCCCTGAGGGCGCCAGGGAAACGATAGCCAGGGGAACGAGGATATTATTGTACTCTTTAGACCAGATGCTTTTCTATAATCTCTGCAAAGATATCGTCCGGTTGGTAAAGGGGTAAAAACCTCGACTATATTGTGCAGATATAATGCTTTTTAAGGAGGTTGAACATAGTATGAGTAGCCTGAAAGGTAAGGTTGCCATGGTTACCGGAGCCGCCAGCAAGAGGGGCATGGGACATGCCATCGCCCTGCGACTTGCCAAGGAGGGAGCCGATGTCGTTGTCACGGATAAGTTTGCCGCTCCTAAAAGCATGTTTCCCGGAGACGAGGGCTGGGGCGGTCTGGATGAAATAGTTGGTGAAATTGAAGCTATCGGCAGGAAAGCCCTGGCAGTGACGGTGGATATAAACACCAGCCAAGAGATTGATGCCATCGTGGCAAAGACTCTGGAGAAATTCGGGAAGATAGACATACTAATACATGCAGCTGCTATCCGGGGCCCGGTAGGCGTTCCCATCGTCGACCTTACCGATAAAGATATCCGGGATATTATCGATATAGACCTGGTGGGCGCCTTCCTTATCTGCAAAGCCGTCGGCAAAGCGATGGTAGCCAGAAATGAAGGCGGCAAGATTGTGGTGATATGCTCTTCCGCCGGACTTAAGGGAGTACCGGGAAGCGCTGCCTATGCCGCGGCTAAATGGGGCGCGATAGGTATGACGAAAAGCCTTGCCCTGGAGATGGCAAAGTACCACATCAACGTCAACGGTATTAATCCCAGCATGTTCGTAACCAACCTCAGAGATGAGTCCTTTGCCAGGATGGCGGGGGACCAGGGGATTACCTGGGAAGAAGCCAGACAGAAAGACCAGGGGGCATTAGCCAAAATGATACCGTGGGGCCGACTGGGCACGGCTGAAGAGATAGCCGACCTGGCCTATTTCCTGGTCTCCGACCAGTCCCGGTATATGACCGGTGAAGTAATTGTCCTGGGCGGAGGCGTGACTTAAAAAATAGGATATTTCGACTATCCGATGAGACAGGAGGATTAAAGATATGGCTGCCATAACCGACTTTATCAAGCATTTTATCCGTCTCCGGTATGAAGATATCCCCGGTGATGCCGTGGAGTCGGCCAAGCGTGAAGTGCTGGACAGCCTGGCGACAGCCCTGGGCGGCTCGTCGAAAGCGGGCGTCAGAGAGCTGGTTGATATGGTCAGGGAATGGGGCGGCAGTGAGCAAAGCACGGTCATTGCCTACGGAGTAAAATGTCCGGCTCCGAATGCGGCCCAGGTTAACGGCACGATGATACACGCCCTCGACTATGATGACGGTCACCAGGTAGCCCTGGTCCACATCGGGTGCGTGGCGGTGTCAACCTGTTTCGCGGCAGCGGAGCGGATGGGAAAGGTAAGCGGCAAAGAACTAATCACCTCGCTTGCCCTGGGAGGTGATTTCCTGGCCCGGCTGGGGCTGGCGAGTAAACCGGGCGGCAGTGCCCTCAGCGCCGGCTGGCACCCGACTACTCTTTTCGGCTTCCTCGGTGCCGCTGCCATGTCCGGGAAAATATTCGGACTGGATGAAGAAAGAATGACCAACGCCCTGGGTCTTGCCTACCATCAATGCGGGGGTGCCGGTTCCGGTGTTGGTGACGGTGCGCTGGCGAAAAGGATGGGACCGGGACTGGCGGCTAAAGCCGGGATAACGTCTGCACTGATGGCGGAGCGGGGGATTACGGGCGAGCGAGACCCCCTCGAAGGCAGGACGGGGCTGTTCAATACTTATATGGGAGGGGACTACGACGTCAAAATATTAACCGCCGACCTGGGGAAAAGGTTCGAGGGGGTGAACATAGGGGATAAGCCGTATCCCTGCTGCGGACTGACCCATGCCTGCATCGACGCCGCACTGGCTTTAATGTCCAAATACGATATTAAAGCAGAACAGATACGGAATATCACCGTCTACGGCGGAGACCCGGTGTACGGATTATCCCAACCACCGGAAATCAAGCTGGCACCAAGGACGATTACCGACGCCCAGTTCAGCGTACCCTGGGTGGTGGCTACGGCCCTGGTCAAAGGGAAAGTCACCGTGGATGATTTTACCGAGGAAGCGTTAAAAAGGCAGGATATCCTGAACGTTACGAAGAAGATAACCGCCAGGCTGGACACCGCCATGAACCGCCACGGCGTGGGGCCGGGTGGGGTAATTATCACCATGAATGACGGAACGGAGTACAAGGAGGAAGTGGAGCACTGCCTGGGCAGCGTGGAAAGACCGATGACTTTTGAGGACTGCACCAGGAAATTCCGCGAATGCGCCGCGTGCTCTATCAAGCCGCTGCACGCTGATAAGGTAGATAAAGTTATCGAAATGATCAGCCAGCTGGAGAAGCTGGATGATGCCACCGAAATCATTAAGATACTTGGATAGTGCTGAAAGCACGAAGGGGTGAGTAAGATGGACGCTAAACCGGGAAGAAATACGGAAATCAAAGAAATCCTGTATTTTAAAAAGCCAGCGGGTCGTTCCAACACCAACAAGATGCTGGAATTCATCACCGGTAAAATAGAAAGCCTGAATTTACACCACGTGATGATAGCCTGGTCCAGCGGGTATACGCTGCGGAAGTTCCTGGAAGCGACCCAGGACCTCAAGATTAAGCTGGATATTACGGCGGTGACCAATCCCAAGGGAGGGACAATCGGGGGGAGGAACGTATCTATCGACGATGAGACCCGGGAAGAACTGGAGGGTAAAGGGATAAAGGTCTGCTATCTCAATGACGACCTGAGACTCGGTGAACCAATGTCTCCTTCACCGGAACAAAAATACATGAGAGAACAGCTGCTTCCCTGGATGCCGGCCCATATCGACCCCCTAAGCTTAGATGTAGGGTGGGATACATCACTATTACTGATAATCAGCCAGGGATTCCGTGTCTGCGTGGGATGCTTGGCGCTGGCGGTAAAACACGGCCTCATACCCGAGGGCGAGAGGGTGCTTTGCCTGGCCGGCTCGGCGACGGCGTGCGTGATGATTGCTAATGCGTCACCCCGGTACTGCTATGCTGAAGAAATCCTGAGCTACGAAAGGAATTCCGACTGGTCATTGATGAACCAGACCAATTTGAAAAGAATGGTAGCCATAACAAAATAGACGACTGATAAAGTAAATATCTGCAAAGAGCCGGATTATAAGAGAAGACATTCATTAGCGGAGGAAACGATGAAGAAACTCAGGGTCAGTAACAAGCGTGTCGACGACGAAATACTGATGAAAATGAGGCGGGAAGAGCTGGACAAATGGCCGACCGGCAAAGAGGTCGATTTCGACGAAGCGGTGGCCTACCAGAAAAGCCTGCCCGACAGTAAAATCTGGTGGAAGGTGATGATGAAGCTGCAGGAAGAAGGCAGGATGAGCGTCTTCCCCCGGGCGGGAACGCCGATATTGGAAAACATGATAGAGCTCTGCCAAGGTTTGAGAGAATCCGGCGTTGTCCTCGTCCCGGTAACCACCGATAGTTACACACGTCTCGGTCAGTACGAGAAGGTCGAGGAAATCCTCAAGGAGTGCGAAAGAACCGGCAAGCCGCTGCTAAACGGGTATCCCATCATCAACCAGGGCGTTAAGAAAACCCGTAAACTCGTGGAAAGTGTCGACGCGGCTTTCAGTCCCCGGGGAGCAGGCGGTGAAATTGCTATCGCCTCCGGCATGACAACTTTCGAGGAAAGCATGGGGTTTTTAGGTTTCGGCAGCTATGCTAAAAACATGACCATCCGGGAACTTGCCGAGAGATACCAGAACAGCAAGGGTATTCTCGGCTGGTATGCCGACAGGGGGGTGATACTCTGCTGCGACCTCCACGGATGGCTGCCCAGCGCTCCTTTCCCGTTGAGTGTCTGTATCGTTTGCGAAATTATCGAGGCGGTTACGGCAGCGGAGCAGGGCCAGAAAGCCCTCTACCCACTGTGTTACTGCATGGGTAATATTACGCAAGACCTGGCAAACACACGGCTAACCTCCAGATTGCTGAGGGAGTACCTGGATAAGTTCGGGTATGAAGACTGCATAATAACCGGTGCGTGTCCTTCCCAGATACCCCTGTTCCCGGTAGCCATGGACCTGGGGGGCGCTTTTGCTTATCTCACCTATGTTTGTATGGTAGCCGCGCTGTCGAAGAGTAATGCTGTTGACCTCAGGAGCATCGACGAGGGGGCCGGAATTCCCAGCAAAGATACCCATACCGTGAGTTACCGTGCCGCCAAGTGGATTTTCGACGTGGTGCGGGAGCAGAGGATAGAGATAGAAGTTAAGGACATAGACATTGAAGAGAGAGTAACCGAGACCGAGGTGAGAGCAATACTCGATAGAATACTGGACCTGGGCGACGGGGATATCGTCGAAGGTACGGTGAGAGCAGTCGAATCAGGCGTCCTCGATTCGCCGTGGAGTCCTAATATCACCGTCAAGGACCAGGTGCTGGGAGTAAGAGATGCCCGGGGGGCCTGCCGCTACCTGGAATTCGGCAATCTTCCCATACCGGACGATATTAAGGAATTCCACCGCGAGAAAATAGCGGAGAGGGAGAAGCTGGAGGGGAAAAAGGCGGACTACCACATGGCCGTCAAGGATTTATGGAGTCTCAGCAAAGGGAAAATCGTGGGCTTACCCCCTTACGACCAGTAATCTTCCCGGTGGAAACGGGACAATAATCTCAGAAGGAGCAGTGATGAAGAAAGCACCGACGATAATAACCGGGACAGTGGGGATGGACGCGCATGTCATCGGCACCAAAGTTGTTTCCCGCGCGCTGAAGGATGCCGGATTCAACGTTGTCGCGCTGGGTATACAGGTAACTCCGGAGGAATTTATCAGCGTGGCCCAGGAAACGAACGCGGACGCTATCCTGATGACCTCGCTTTACGGCATGTCCGAATTAGACCTGAAGGGATTCAACGAGAAAAGGATGGAGGCCGGGTTGGAAGACGTGATACTCTATATAGGCGGCAACCTGGTGATAGGCAGGTATGACCCCCAGGAAGTTGAACCGAGGTTTAAGAATCTGGGATTCGACCGGGTCTATCCGCCGGAGACGGATATAGTCGCCGTGATTGAGAGCGACCTCAAGAAAGATTTAAAAGCAAAAGGAAAGATGTAATATATCCGGTGACTTATGGACGATATCAGACTGCTGATTGATTTCGGGAGCACGTTTACCAAAGTTGTTGCGGTTGACCTCGGTAAAGAGGAAATCGTGGCGACGGCACGGGTCCCGTCGACCGTGGAGAGCGATATCACGGTGGGACTGGGCGAAGCTCTGCGAAAGATAGAGGAGAATACCGGTATCGGTGACCTGGAAGAGAGAGAAGCCCTTGCCTGCAGCAGCGCCGCCGGCGGTCTGCGCATGGTCTGTGCCGGTTTCGTGCCCGAGCTTACCAGCAAAGCGGCTAATCTGGCAGCGCTGGGGGCGGGAGCGAAGGTGGTCGGTTACTATTCATATAAGCTTACCCGGCAGGAAGTCCAGGAGATAGAAGCTACTTCACCGGACATCGTTCTGCTCTCGGGCGGGACGGACGGCGGCGACGAGAAAGTTATCATCCATAACGCCGAAATGCTCTCCCATACCGGCAAGGGCATCACCAATATCATCATAGCGGGTAATAAGACGACCTATGATGAAATACGGGCTATCTTCAGGGAAAACAGTAAGAATGTGATATATACGAACAACGTCATGCCGGAAATAGGCACGCTCGACGTTGCTCCGTGCAATCATGAAATACGCGAGCTGTTCATGAAAAATATCATCGAAGCCAAGGGCATCGCCAGAGCCAAGTCGATTATCAAAGACGTAATTATGCCGACACCCTCGGCGGTGCTGGAAGCCGCCAAGCTGCTTGCCGACGGTTGCGATGGTGAAAGAGGTTTCGGTGCGCTCATCGTCATAGATGTCGGCGGGGCGACTACCGACGTTCATTCCATCGCCGACGGCAAACCGGCGCGACCCGATACCATCGTGGCCGGACTGCCCGAACCCTACGAGAAGAGAACGGTAGAAGGAGACCTCGGCCTGAAATATAACCTCGACAGGCTGCTGGAACTCTGTAAAGATAGAGAGACGCCCCCGGGATTCGATGACATCGTGCGTGGTTTCCACGACGGCAAGCTCCCGGAGACGGAAGAGGAATTAGCCTGCCATCGCCTGCTGTCCTGTCTCACGGTGGAAGCTGCGGTGAGTCGGCACGCCGGAAGGATAGAGGTTGTCTACGGGCCTACCGGAGAAAGACTCGTTCAATACGGCAAAGACCTTACCAATGTGAAAACGATTATCGGTACGGGTGGCCCGATAATATTTTCCAGCGGGTGCCGGGAGATATTAAACCATGCCCTGTACCGGGAGGAGAACCCTTTTATTCTCAGACCCAAAGATCCGGAGTTTTACATCGACGAGAAATATATACTCTACGCGGTGGGACTGCTCAGCCAGATAGAGCCAAAGAAGGCTTTTAACCTTGCCAGGAAATACCTGAAACGGATATAAGTAGAGGGGGAATATGCTTAGCCACTGCCGGGTGCTGGATTTAACCGACGATAAAGGATTCCTGTGCGGCAAGATACTGGCCGACCTGGGCGCTGATGTTATTAAAATCGAGAGACCGGGCGGCGACCCTTCACGGAATACCGGAGAATTCTGGCATGATATCCCCGACCCCGAAAAGAACCTGTACTGGTTTGCCTATAACTCTAATAAAAAGGGCATTACGCTGAATATAGAATCGGCAGAAGGACGCGATATATTTAAAAAGCTGGTCAAGACAGCCGATTTCGTTATCGAGTCGTTTCCACCGGGCTATATGGGTAAATTGGAGCTGGGTTATGACAATCTCAGTGAGATCAATAAAGGAATTATCATGGCTTCAATAACGCCCTTCGGCACCGAAGAGCCCTACCGCGACTACAAGGACTCGGATATCGTGGTTATGGGCATGAGCGGGACGCTCTATCAGACGGGTGAGTCCGACGGCCCACCGGTACATATCAGCATGCCGCAGGCCTGCCTGCATGCCGGAGCCGACGCCGCCGTCGGGGTGATGATGGCCTATTACCACCGTGAAAAGACGGGCGAGGGACAGCATGTCGATGTATCCATGCAGCAGAGCGCTGCCTGGTTCCAGGCTAATGCCATACCGACCTGGGAGCTGAATAAAAAAGTCCTCAAGCGGTCCGGTGCTTTCCGGGGTGGGATGAGCAAGGACGTCGGTCAGCGCCAGGTCTGGCCCTGCAAGGACGGATATGTATTTTTTAACGTAATCGGCGGCAGGACCGGTGCCAAGTCGTTAAGCGCCCTGGTGGCGTGGATGGATAGCGAGGGGATGGCAACGGACTTTCTGCTTAACCTGGACTGGGATAATTTCGACATGTTTACGGTTACCCGGGAAGAAATGGACAACATTTCAAATCCTGTGGGGGCCTTTTTCCAGAAACACACCGGCAAAGAACTACTAAAGGGCGCCGTAGCCAAAGGGGTATCGATCGGGCCGTTATCCAGCATGCAAGACCTCCTAAACGACGAGTGCCTTAACGCCCGCCGTTTCTGGAAGGAAATAGAACACCCGGAGCTGGAGACGAGTATCACCTATCCGAGAGAATTCATGAAATCGACGGAAACGGACTGCTCAACGCGTTTCCGGGCACCGTTAATCGGTGAGCATAACAAGGAAATTTATAAAGAAATCGGCGTGTCTCAATCCGAAATCCTAAGATTAAAACAGGACGGAATCATTTAGGGGGCAACATAATTGGAAATAGCAGAACGGGACGGCGTTTTCAAAGGTCTGACCATACTGGCTTTCTGCTGGGCCGTGGTGGGGCCACTGACAATGAAGTTTTTTGCCGACCACGGGGCGATGGTTATCCGCGTGGAGACGAGTAAAAGGCCCTGCACCATGAGGTCTTCCGCACCTTATAAGGACAATATACCGAACTATAACAAGGGCGGCTATTTCACTTATTACAACTCGAACATTTTAAGCCTGTCACTGAACATGCAGCTTCCCGAAGCCCGTGAGATAGCCAGAAAACTCGCCGTAGAATGCGACGTCTTTATGGAGAACTATACCCCGGGGGTCATTGAAAAGTGGGGGTTGAGCTACGAGGAACTGAAGGAAATCCGTCCCGACATCATTATGCTGCGGCAGAGCGGCTACGGTTCCTGGGGACCTTACGCCAACCTGCCGGCCTTCGGCATGGTGCTGGTGCCGATAGCGGGTCTGCCCAACTACATAGGCTGGCCGGGCAAAGAGCCGCTGCCGGTCGGCGTGTCGGCCTATACCGACTGTATCAG
>CAZCZJ010000026.1:0-27542 GCA_964503235.1 uncultured Dehalococcoidaceae bacterium
TAAAAAGCCTGGTCAACCTTCCATATCTCCCACACATGCCCCGCCCGCCCCAGCGTTTCGGATTCGGGAGGCAGCGTGGGCTTACCCGGCTGCCAGCCGGAAGGCATCAGTTCGCCGGTTTTGAGGTGGTGCTGGAAAGCTTTCAGTTGTCGCAGGACCTCGGCTACGTTGCGGCCCACTGCGGGAGTTAAAACTTCATAAGCCTGGACGATGCCGTCGGGGTCTATCAGGAAACGACCGCGTACATCCAAACCCTTTTCCTCGTCGTAAACACCGTACTCCGTGCCTACTTTGCCGCCCGGGTCGGAAAGCATGGGGTAGGGGATGCCACCCGGTGCCATTTTGGAGAGTTCCACCTCCTGCCAGACTTTGTGGGAGAAGTTGCTGTCCACGCTGATGGAAAGCACCTCAACGCCGAGTTCCTCGAATTCCGGGTATTTGACGGCAACTGCCGCCAGTTCCGTCGGTCAGACGCAGGTGAAGTCGGCGGGGTAAAAGCAGAGCATTACCCACTTCCCTTGGTAATCGGAGAGGGTTATCTCCTTGGACGTGCCCTTGTGGTATGCCTTCAGACTGAAATTCGGCGCTTCTTTGCCTACATGTACTGTCATTTCATTACCTCCATACCATTCTCTGGGAAGAAATTGTACCACCCATAGGGGGATTGTTTCAACAATACCCCACCCCCGTTCCATATCCATCCCCATCGCCCCCCGGTTTCATATCTTTTCCCACCCTGGCCGCCCTCGCATCATCGGCGTCTAATATCTTAATATTCCCCGCCCCGTCTCCCCATTTCGTAAAGGCTTGTCTGCCATAGCCGCTAAGGCGAAGGCAGGGGGATAAAATGGGGTGAAGTAGAATAAATTGATATTGCCCCGTCACTTTATAACCTACGCCTTGCACGCATGCCAGCTTTGCAGTAAAATGGGGGCAGTTAGGCGTAAAGGAACTCCTGATGATAAACCTGCCCGTATTGGTATTAAATCAGAGTTATGAGCCGCTGGCGGTGTGCCGCGCCCGTCGCGCCGTGGTGCTGATATTTGAGGGCAAGGCGGAGATGCTGGAAGATGGACTCGGCCACATTCACACTATCAGCGAAACCTTCGCGTTGCCATCGGTAATACGGCTGGCTCAAATGATAAAGCGACCGCGCCGGCAGAGAAAAATGACCCGCTTCGAGATTTTCAATCGGGACAGGCACATCTGCCAGTATTGCGGTCAGCAGACTCGGCAATTAACGCTCGACCATGTAATCCCGCGTTATCGTGGTGGCCAGCATACCTGGGAAAATGTCGTCAGCGCCTGCGTTGCCTGTAATCGCCGTAAGGCGGGCAGAACACCCCGGGAAGCCAATATGAAGCTCGTTCGAGAGCCCGCGCCACCCGGCAGCAGTCATTTCTATATCATCCCCCACCATTATCTCAACAAGCGTGACGAGTGGCGGAAATACCTGCCGCAGAATATCTATCAGTAGGAAACCTGGTCTAAAGGTAACTCGACCCTCGCCTCGCTCTCAAGTTCCACCATCACCGTTTCCTTGAGCGGATTATACCCGACTACGGTAGCCTCACCCATTTGGGTGGATACCCGCTGTCCTGACTTGGGCATTTTTTCTTTCATGGCGCGGTACAGCTCGCCCTCGTAGGCCAGGCAGCACATCAAACGACCGCAGACGCCGGATATTTTCATCGGGTTAAGCGGTAAATCCTGCTCTTTGGCCATCTTGATGGAGACCGGTGAAAATTCGGTCAGAAAGCTCGTGCAGCAGAGGGGGCGTCCACAACGCCCGAAGCTGCCCAGTAACTTGGCTTCATCCCGAGTGCCTACCTGACGCAGCTCTACCCTGATTTTAAACTTGCCGGTAAGCCTCCGGACCAAGTCGCGGAAGTCTACTCTCTCTTCGGCGCTGAACAGAAATGTCAGCCGACTGCTGTCGAGGTTATATTCGGCGGAGAGTAATTTCATCGGCAGTTGCAGTTCCTCTATCATTTTTCCGCACTCGATTAAAGCTTCCTCCGCCTTGGCTTCGAGTTCATCAGCCTGTTCTATATCTTCGGGTTCTGCCTTTCTCAATACCGGGCTCAGATTTTCCTCAAACTCGCTGTCATTAACCTGACCGGGAGCGATAACCACCTGCCCCAGTTCCGTGCCCCGGCTCGTCTTCACCACAACGCGGTCTTTGACGGCGAGTTCTAGGTCACCCGCGTCGAAGTAATATATTTTACCCGCTTTTTTAAAGCGTACCCCAACAATATTAGCCATATTTACCTGATAATCGGGGCAGCCTGGTTTTCAACGCCGCCCCGTTCCTTTCCCGGAATGTCGAGCATCAATACCTCCAGCGCCAAACGTGTATTGGCGTTCTGCCGGAGTTGTTCCGCGGTTGCCTGGATGCTCCTGATAGCTTTCTTTATCTGAGACAGTCGGTAGTTACCGGCTATCTTGATTAATTCGTCCTTTTTATCGATGTTGGTAATGAGGCTCCCGCTGCCCATCTTGACCAGCATCAGGTCACGCCAGAAACTAATCCACAGGTTAAGCATATCATAAACCGTAGCCCGGTTCTGTGCAAACTGGGATGCCACGCGGACGACAAAAGCGAACCGTTCTTCATAATCGGCGTCGAGTATCTGGATTAGCCGGTTCATCATTTCATCATGCCGCTGTAGCAGGGTTTCATCCTCGGCGGCGGATAATGCCCAGCCCGGGCAGCCTTGCGAAAGGCCCGCCAGGAGTCTGGCTCTTTCCGTCTCGATATTGTGATTCTCTATCAGAGCCGCTTCCACTTCGGTTGTTGCCAGCGGTCTTAGCTCCAGGTGCTGGCAGCGTGAAATCACAGTTTCCGGCAGGAGTCTGTCATTGGTCGTCAGCAGAATGAAGGTAACATCATTCGAAGGCTCTTCCAGTGTTTTCAGCAGGCAGTTGGCCGCCTCTATCGACAGTAATTCGGCTCCGTCGATGATAAACACCTTGTGCTTCCCTTCAAAAGGGGGAAGGCTGGCGGTATGCTGCAGCTGCTTTATCTGGTCGATGCCGATTAGCTTGGTTCCCGCCGCATCGCCGTTTGGGGACAGACCGATTACCTGGACGTCGGCGTGATTGGCCGCGGCTATCTTATCGCAGGCAGTGCACTGGAGACACGGGCGGTCGTCCGACTCGCAATTGAGTGCCTGGGCCAGGTTGACTGCCAGGGTCATTTTACCCACGTGAGCCGGACCGACTAATAGATACGCATGGGCTAGCTTACCCGTATCGAGTCCGTTCTGTAATAAAGAAACGACCCGGTTCTGACCTATTACCTGCCACATAAAGAGTCTCCTCGCTAGACAACGTCGCACCGGGTCAGGTCTTCGAGCGTTTCCCGTCGTCGCACCAGCCTGGCTTTACCGTCTCTGACGAAAACGATTGCCGGGCGGAAAGATGCGTTATAGTTGCTCTGTAACGGAATAGCGTAGGCGCCACTACCGGCCACCGCCAGGATGTCATCCGGTTTTACGGCAGGGAGACTGGTCTCCTTTATCAAGACATCACCCGATTCGCAGTATTTTCCGGCAACGGTGACCTTGTCCGTATCCTTGGCGGTGACCCGGTTGGCTACCAGTGCCTCCTGCCGGGCGCCGTACATCGGCTGGCGGATATTATCACCCATCCCGCCGTCGACGCAGACGTAGCGTCGGATACCGGGGATATCCTTAATCACGCCAACCCGGTACAACGCCATCCCGGCCCGGGCAACAATCGCTCTCCCCGGCTCGATAATGAGTCCGGGTAACGACAGCCCAAACTCGTGACACCGGCTGGTAATCTCGCTGGATATCGCTTCGGCCCAGGTGGATATGGGAGGCGGGTTTTCTTCAACCGTGTACCGGACGCCATACCCTCCGCCGATACTTAGCATCTTTATTTCGTGGTTATGCTGCTGCTTTATCGCGGCGGCATACTCGAGCATTACTTCAATCGCCTTCTGATACGGTTCTATCTCGAAAATACCCGAACCGAGGTGAAAGTGCAGGCCATCAACGTTCAGAATGCGCGCTGCCAGGGCTGTCGCCACCGCCTCATCCCAGGTCGACCGCGTCAACCCGAACTTGGAATCTACGATGCCGGTAGTGTTATATTTATGAGTATGCGGGTCGATACCAGGGTTCAACCTCAGCAGGATATTCACTTTCCTGTTTCCGGCGATATTAATCAGCATGTCCAGTTCGTGCAGATTATCTACCACGATGTGGGCTATCCCGTATCGAACCGCCTTTTCCAGCTCTTCCGCCGACTTATTATTACCGGGGAAGTGTATCCGGTTCAGGGGAAAACCCGCCGAGCGGGCAATATCCAGCTCTCCGCCCGATACCACGTCCAGGTCCAGCCCTTCCTCTTTAACGAGCTGTAAAATGGCGCTGGAGGTAAAAGCTTTGGCAGAATAGCATACGGTTGTAGCGGGATAGCAGCGTGCGAATTCCTGCTTGAAGGCAGCGCACTGACCGCGTAAATCGGCTTCGTCGAAGACATATAACGGCGTGCCGAACTCTTCAGCTAGCGTCACGCAGTCGCACCCCCCGATTACCAGGTGGTCCTTTTCGTTGGCTTCAGCGGTTAGCGGAAACACTTTCAGCCTGGATACAGATTGCTTTGTAGTCATCCTTGCCTCACATCCTTATGTTAGCAGTGCTTTACAATGAAGTCAATTGAAAAAGCTTTATCTATTCCCAACCGGCCGCCCTCGCATCATCCCTGAAATAGACCGGTAAATCTCCTCTCCCCCTAAAATGGGGAGTACGCAGCGAGAGGGGGCGCCAGCCACGGGTAAAAACGAGGGGTGTTAAAGAGGGGCGAAGCCCCTCTTTCTTGATAATTCCCCCTCTCCAAACGGAATATTAAAGGTTTTTGTCAATGCTGCGTTTGGAGAGGGGGATAAAGGGGGTAAGGTGACGACCGGTCTATGGTGAGACAATTAAATAACCGTAAAAAAGAGACGTAGCTCTCGCCTACGTCTTACCTTGCCTGAAAGAGGTTACACGTGTAAAATATAGAAGTACCCACTAAGAATCCTCTCTTTCAGGTTTTCAAAAGGGATTTTAGCGTTTTCATTAAGTAAGTAGAGTCTGATACTTTGCCAATGAACAACCAACCGGAAGAATACCGTAACGAAGATTTCAAGCCGCCCAGACCGGTAGCGGAGCCGGGGGGCATTGCGGGCTACGGCAGAAAGATTTTCAGTTCCTTCAAAAACCCGGTCTATCGCCTCTATTACTATTCGCTGGTGGGCCACTGGGCGCCCATGCAGATGCAGATGATAACCCGGAACCTGCTGATTTACCGCCTCACCGATTCCGGGTCTCTGCTGGGATTAATGGCTTTGGCGGGGGCCATACCTATGCTGGTGCTGTCCCTCTATGGTGGCGCCCTGGCCGACCGCATGGACAAGAGGAAGATATTGATTGTGAGCCAGGCAGCCTCGGCGGTAGTTTCCGTCGCTGTCGCTCTCGCCCTGTCTTTAAATTATCTGAGTCAGGATGTGCCTGGTTCGTGGTGGATTCTGATTGTAACCAGCTTGCTGCAGGGCGTTATTATGGGTATCATGATGCCCTCGCGCGCTTCCATGGTCCCGGAAATAGTCACACCTGAAGACCTGATGAACGCCATATCCCTGAACAACATGGGGATGAATGTCTTCCGGATTGTAGCCCCAGCGGCCTCGGGATTCATTATCGAGGCCTGGGATTTCGCCTCCGTGTATTATATTATGACGGCTCTGTACATATTCTCCGTCATTTTCCTGTTCAGGATACCTGCTAAACGTCCCACCCTCCGCCAGGGAAGCAGTACCGCGACCGAAGTAATGGACGGCTATCGGTATATTCGCGGCGAGACCACCATCATGCTGGTTCTCCTGTTCACGCTGGCCTGTACGATACTGGGTATGCCCTTTAACATGCTCCTGCCGATGTTCACCGATGATATATTGATGGTTGGCTCCAGCGGTATGGGTATACTGTTAGCTGTCTCCGGTGTGGGTTCCATCGTCGTCTCTTTTGTCCTCGCCTCTTCATCAAATAAAAAACGCGGCATAATGATGCTGTTCAGCGGCCTCATTCTGAGCATGGCGTTGATAGCCTTCTCTTTTACGGTAAAATGGGGCCTTTCCCTGTTCCTGGCGGCGATAATCGGACTGGGTCAGACGGGGCAGACGGCCATCGGCTTTACTCTGATACAGTTCTACGTCGACCCCGTCTACCGGGGACGCGTCATGAGCTTCATGATGCTTGGGTTCGGTCTGGCCAGTCTGGGCACGGTCTTCGGCGGCCTGCTGGCGGATTCTATCGGCATCGAGTGGTCTATCGGCGGGCTGGCTATAGTCCTGGCGGCTGTATGTGTGTGGATGTTGCTTTTTTCTTCCCGGTTAAGGAAGCTGGACTAGATAAGAGTTTTATTTGCGTTTGTTTGACGGGTGCTTACCTCACCCCTGCCCCCTCTCCCCTTTGTAGATATCTATTCCCACCCAAACCGCCCTCGTATCATCGTGCCATTATCCGTTAGTTTTCCCCACCCCGTCTTCCCCTTGTATAAAAGGGGCGTTTAAGAGGGGTGGAACCCCCTCTTTCTATTCATTCCCCCTCTCAAACAAAAGAAAATACGGGTAAAAAGTAAGAATCCGTTTGAGAGGGGATCAGGGGGAGAGCATAGGAAATTCTCCAAAACAAAACAGAACCCAGATACGCAAATTGACACCGTGTAGCCTTTATCCCTAAAATGCTATTAGTTACCGGTGTAAGGGACGGAAAATTGTATCAAAAAACAACTCTCGATAACGGATTGAGACTGGTCACCTCAAATATGCCCCATACCAGGGCGGTATCCGTTGGGTTCTTTATCGGGGCTGGCTCGCGGTATGAGACCGAGGCCCAGGCCGGTATATCGCATTTCATTGAGCACCTCTGTTTTAAGGGTACCCCCAGCCACCCCACCGCCGCCGAAATCAGCGCCGTTATCGAGGGAGTCGGGGGTATGCTCAACGCGGGTACCGACCGCGAATTAACGGTCTACTGGTGCAAGGTGGCCCAGGCGCATTTCACTGCTTCCCTGGAAGTGGTCGTGGATATGCTCCTCAACTCGCTATTTGACCCGACGGAGATAGAAAAGGAGAGGCATGTCATCATCGAAGAGATAAATATGTCTCTGGACTCTCCCATTCAGCGGGCGGTAATGCTTATTGACGAACTCTTATGGCCGGGACATCCGTTGGGACGCGATATTGCCGGAAGCAAAGAGTCGGTATCGGGTATAAAAAGGGAAATGATACTCGACTATCTGGCCGGGTATTACCAGCCCGGTAATGCGGTGGTGGCTGTTGCCGGTGACATTCGACATGAGGAGATAATGGAGACGGTGGCCGGAATTACCGCCGCCTGGACTGATAAGCGGACTACTGCCGGATTTTTACCTTACCGGGAAAACAATGGGAAGCGAGTGACGATTGAAAAACGCGAAACCGAGCAGACGCAGATGATTTTAGCGTTGCCCGGTCTGTCGATTACTCACCCCGACCGTTTCAAACTCGACCTGCTGAACGTCATTCTCGGCGAGGGAATGAGCAGTCGTTTATTTACTGAGATTCGCGATAAGCTCGGTCTGGCTTACAGTATTCAGAGCTATACCGAGCATCTCCTCGATACTGGCGCCACGGCCATATCAGCCGGGGTAGACCCTAAAAACCTGCAGGTGGCAATAAAGGCTATTCTTCAGGAGCTTCAACGCCTTCAGGAGCCTGTTCCGGAATCGGAACTCACTAAAGCCAAGGAGTTCTCCAAGGGCCGTATTTTACTGCGTCTTGAGGATAGCCGCAGTGTGTCGGGCTGGATAGGCGGGCAGGAGATACTCACCGGCGATATCCTGACCGTCGACCAGGTGCTTTCCATCATCGATGCCATCACCGCTGAAGAGCTTCAGAAGCTGGCCAAAGAGATACTGGTGAGTGAAGGCCTCCGTCTGGCTGTCGTCGGGCCGATTGACCCGGACGAACCTCTGGAAGATTTACTTATACTTTAATAGGAGAATCAAGCCTTATGCGGCACTTTCTGACTCTATGCCAGCTTCTTGAAGGGCTGCATTAAGGGTCTCTTTACTGGGGCAGACCCCTTCAATTCTTATAATTTCATTGACGACAACAGCCGGTGTGCACCCTAGTCCTAATTCATTAAATCTGTTCATGGCAGCCTGGCCGATATACTTGATTACTTCCAATGACCCTGGATATTTGGCAGTATACTCGTCGGCCAGTGCCAAGACATCCTTGCAGGCTACGCAGGGAGGGTCGCCACTGAAGACTTCCATTATCACGGTCATCGCTTGTATTCCATCTCTTTCTTAATCATCTTCTCGATGTCATCCTCACTGGGCACCTTGCCGATTGACACTACCTTATCATTGATGACGATGGTCGGCGTCATCATGATACCGTACTTATCTCCTTCATCAGACAAAGCATCAAGATGGGCTACACCAATCTTACCTTGATACTTCTCCGCAACCTTTGTTACCCGTTTGGTTACTTCCTTGCACTTGGCACAGGGTGGGGTTGTGCCGAAGACTTTGACTTCAATCATGTTTGCCTCCCCGGACGTAATTAATATTTTATTTTTTTAACTCTATTTCAATCCAGGCTCGAATCTCTTCTTTCGAGGGTACATAATCCATCGATTTTACCTGGCCGTTGACTGCCAGAACAGGTGTCATCAGATACCCTAATTCTTTGGCCTTTTCCTTGATCGGCTGAAGGATTACCTCTAGCTCTTTCAGCTTGGCATCAATTAAACTTTCGTTTTTTTCTTCATCGGTCTTCAATTCGTCCAGTTCCTGCATCAACTTACCCATATTTTCAAAATCCGGCTTTATATTGCCGGCCTCACCGATACCATGGCCGGCTTCGGCATTACCAAATTTTTCAGCCTCTTTGGTGTGGATAGAAACTTTCTTGACCTCGATATCTTCAGAGAATTGTGTAGCTACTTCCTTAGCGCGTTTGAAAGTGGTATGACAGCGAATGCACGGCGGTTCTGTTCCAATGACGACTATTTCCATTTTTCTACCTCCTGTAATAATTATTGAACTATTAATCCGAAGATATATCCTGTAAAGGTGGCGAAGACTACCACCAGCCCAACGTACGTCAGTGTTTTCTTGGCGCCCATAATGCTGCGGATAACCAGCATGTTGGGCAGCGAGAGCGCCGGACCAGCCAGTAAAAGAGCCAGTGTAGGACCTTTATTCATGCCGAGGTCCATGAAGGCGCTGATAATAGGCACCTCGGTCAGGGTGGCGAAGTACATCAGCGCGCCTAAAAACGAAGCGATGAAGTTAGCGAACAGACTGTTACTGCCGACCCAGTCGGAGACCACATCCTGGGGTACAAAGGTGGTAATAATACCGGCGACGAACACGCCACCCAGTAACCAGGGTACAATAAGACGGACAAAGTGCAGCGTTTCCTTCATCCACATAACTATTTCGCCCTTGGTGAACCAGCGCCATAAAATTACTAAAAGTGCGGCTGAAAGGATGCCGGTTGCTATCCAGTTCTTCGAGGCGGCAGAAACGAGTATACCCACCAGAATAGCGAAGAAGACAATTTGTTGCCACCATTTCTTGGCATCGGGGTCGGCGGTTAACGCATCGAAGGCTGCTGAACTCTTGGCTAATTCCTCTTTGCGGTAAATAAGAGCCATAATCAGACCGATGCCGACAGCGAAGACAATGGCGCCGATAGCCCTGGCTAAACCCAGGTCATAACCGAGAATGCGGGCTGTATAAACGATAGCGAGGACATTAATTGCCGGGCCTGAATAGAGGAAAGCTACGGCGGGACCGATGCCCGCACCTCGTTTATAGATACCACCGAATAGAGGAAGCACGGTGCAGGAGCAGACAGCCAGGATAGTGCCTGATACCGAAGCGATGCTGTAGGAAAGCAGTTTATTCGCTTTCGGCCCGAAATATTTAAGAATTGCTCCTTGTGATATAAAGACAGCAATAGCTCCAGCGATGAAAAACGCTGGGATTAAACAAGTTAGCACATGTGCGGATAAATATTCGAGTAACGCATTCCACCCGCCTTCTAGCAGGTCCATGAAGACAGACACGTTATACTTATCCTTTCATAAGCATAAATCCATGATATACTCTGAAACCCTATGCACCGGCTTTACTGGAGCGGGCCTTCTCAACGCATCCGGGGCCAACACGCTGAGCTCGTTTCAGGCGCTCGCGGTCTGTCAAAGCCTGCTCATTATTTTCATAAGCTGTGATGGTTGTTTTCAGGATATCTTTTTGAAGAGCATTCATGCCGTCCCGGTTAATTGAATAGAGCGACCAAAGCCCATCTTTGCGTAACCTGAGAAAGCCGACGTCATATAGAGCACCGAGTATTCGCGAAGCCTTCGATTGCGAAATATCTAGGGCTTGCATGACTTCACAGACACAGCACTCTTTATCCTGAAGGAGAAGTAAAACCCTAAGCCTCGACTCATCCGATAGAATTTTATAAATTTTTGTAAGCTCCCCCATATCTATACCCTCTTTATATATGCATATAATTGCATATATACATATTACCGGATTTACTTCTCAAGGTCAAATGAAAAAAAGTAGCCACAGCATTTATACCGTGGCTACTTCATGCATTGTATCTAATTATATAGGGATGGTCTACATGCCGTAGTCCATGCCGCCCATGCCGCCACCGGGCATCGCCGGTGTCTGTTCCTTCTCGGGGATATCAGCCACGAGCGCTTCGGTTACCAGTACCATCACGGCGATACTGGCGGCATTCTCCAGACCGGTCCTGACCACCTTGGTCGGGTCGATAATGCCCTTCTCTACCATGTTTACAAACTCGTCGTTCTCGGCATCGTAGCCGATGCCCTTGGCACTCTTCTTCACGTTATCGATGATAACCGAGCCGTCTTGGCCGGCATTATCGGCAATCCAGCGCAGGGGTTCGATGACAGCCTTGCGGACAACGTCGACGCCGGTGGCTTCGTCTCCCGTCAGCTTGAGTTTGTTCAGAGCTGAAAGAGCGCTGAGCAGACCGACACCGCCACCAGGGAGTATGCCTTCCTCTACCGCTGCCTTGGTTGCCTGCAGGGCGTCCTCGACGCGGTGCTTCTTCTCTTTAAGCTCGACCTCCGTGGCGGCGCCGACCTTAACGACGGCGACACCACCAGCCAGCTTGGCCTGGCGCTCTTCGAGCTTTTCACGGTCAAAGTCGGAGGTAGTTTCTTCTATCTGAGCTCTAATCTGCTTGATTCTGCCCATAATGGCTTCCTCGGCGCCTTTACCCTCGACAATGGTGGTGTTGTCCTTGTCGGAGGTAACGCGGCGGGCTCTGCCCAGGTCATCCACGGTGACCGAATCGAGTTTGCGTCCCACGTCCTCGGAGATTACCGTACCACCGGTAAGGATGGCGAGGTCTTCCAGCATGGCTTTCCGACGGTCACCGAATCCGGGGGCTTTAATCGCTAAAACGTTAATGGTACCGCGGAGTTTGTTGACCACGAGGGTAGCCAGCGCTTCACCGTCAACATCCTCGGCGACGATAAGCAGGTTCTTGGAAATCTGAAGTATCTTCTCCAGGGCTGGTAAAAGGTCGGACACTGCTGAAATTTTCTTGTCGGTGATAAGGATATAGGGGTCTTCTATATCTGTTTCCATGCGTTCCGCATTGGTGATGAGGTAGGGGCTGATATAGCCGCGGTCGAACTGCATACCCTCGACATACTCGACCTCGTACTGTGTGCCCTTGGACTCTTCAACGGTGATGACACCGTCCTTGCCCACCTTTTCCATAACCTCCGCCAGCAGTTTGCCGATTTCCGGGTCCTTGGCGGTAATGGTGCCTACCTGGGCAATCTGCTCCTTGTCTTTAACCTCGGTTGAAGCCTTTTTGAGTTCTTCAACGATAGCGGCGGTGGCTTTCTGGATACCCCGCTTGAGAGCCATGGCATCAGCGCCAGCGGCAACGTTCTTAAAACCTCCCGAGATGATGGCATGAGCCAGAATAGTCGATGTTGTGGTGCCGTCACCGCAGGCATCATTCGTTTTGCTGGCAGCTTCCTTCACCAGCTGTACGCCCATATTCTCGAACGGATCGGGGAGTTCAATGTCCTTGGCAATGGTAACGCCGTCATCAATTACCGAAGGTGCACCCCATTTTTTATCCAGAGCGACGCAATGGCCTTTAGGCCCCAAAGTTACTTTTACCGCATCGGCCAGAGCATCGATTCCTTTTTTCAGGGAATGCCTGACATCTTCACCAAAAATTATCTGTTTTGCCATATTGTTCCTCCTTAACTACCCTTGTTATTTTATCTTCTTCGCGAGAATATCGCTTTCGCGAAGAATCATTAGTTCATCATCATCGATTTTTATTTCCGTGCCGCCGTATTTGGCATAAATCACGGTATCGCCCACCTTGAGGTCCATAGCTATTCTTTTTCCGTCCTCGGATAATTTACCCGGGCCGACAGCGAGTACCTTTCCCTCCTGTGGTTTTTCCTTGGCTGTATCCGGCAGGTATATTCCCGACTTGGTTTTCTCTTCTTTTTCGATTGGTTTTACCAGAACCCGGTCAGCCAGCGGCTGCAATGTAGGTGCCATACCATTCCTCCTTTCTTATTGAAACAACTTGTTCTTCTTACGTTTGTTAGCACTCTCGGAGAGAGAGTGCTAACATCTACATGATACCTTAGATAGAGATTCATCGCAACTCTATCTAAAGTCGTATACAGGCAATAAGAGGGATTAAGATAACTATAACTGGCGATATTATACATATTCTCTGTAAAATAGTCCGCTTTTCGCTAAATTTTATATATAATATTGATATGCTGTCCAATCGTTGTAAATTATTTTGACGGCTTACACTAAATCGTGTAATATTCAAACATGATCAGCGAATCGAAAGCTCACCGGAAGCAATGGGATAGAGTACAGGTCCAGGCTTTAAGGAAACATCTGGGATTAACGCAGCATGAACTCTCTCAGCGACTGGGTACACGACAGCAGACTATCAGTGAATGGGAAACGGGAATGTACCAGCCCCGCGGTACTTCAGCCATGCTCTTGACAATAATTGCCGAACAGGCAAGATTCACCTACGATTCATCAAAACCCGCTAAAAAGCCTTGACGTATTACACGGTAACGTGTATAATAACCGTAACTCTGAATGTATTCCGTTGCTCAGGGTTTTTCCGGGTATAACTAATATTGGGAAACGGTTGAGTTATCGAGAGAAAGCGACTGGCGTTGATGGATAAAAATAAAGACATAAATGGTTTGAAGTCTTTCTTTGAGCCCCGGAGTGTGGCTATCATCGGGACATCCCGGACACCGGGCAAGGGTGGTTACAACATAATCGAGAACCTGCTGAGGTTAAACTACCGCGGTAAAATTTTCCCGGTAAATCCGCGGGCTGAGCAAATACTCGGATTACCGGTATATCAAAACCTGGGGCATATCCGCGAAATCCCGGAACTGGCGCTTATCATACTGCCGCCCTCTCAGGTGCTGCGGGCTTTTGAAGAATGTGTTGCGGTCGGAGTGAAGGCGGTAATTATTGAATCAGCGGGTTTTGGTGAGATGGACGAAGCTGGTGCGATAGTACAGGAACGTATTGCGCAACTGGCCAAGCAGGCGGGGGTCAGAGTAATGGGTCCCAATAGTGTCGGTACCCTAAATCCTTCGGCTAATTTTGATACCAGCCTCGGCAGGTTGAATGAAATATTCCTGCCCGATGATGATATTCAGAACGGTACCGTTACCTTTATCGGCCAGACCGGCCTGTTTACCGGGGTCTATTTGCCGCTGATGAACCGCGAAATCGGCATCCGCAAGATAGCCTGTCTGGGAAACAGGTGTGATGTCGATGAGAGTGATATGCTGGAGTACGCGGGTAGAGATTCCCAGACAAAAGTTATTGCTATGTATCTGGAAAGTATCCGAGACGGCCGCCGCTTTCTTGAACTGAGCCGTACTATTATAAAAGAAAAACCAATAATAGTCCTCAAATCAGCGGTAACTGAAAACGGTGCCGGGGCCTCGGTAAGTCACACCGGCTCGATTGCCGGGGAAGATAGGGTCTATGATACGGCATTCCGGCAGGCGGGGATAATCAGGGTCGGTAACTTTAATCAACTCTGGGATGTTGCCAAAGCTTTCGTCCATTTGCCGCTGCCCGGGAGCAACCGGGTGGGTATTATCAATCTGTCAGGGTCGGGTTGTGTTACCGCCGTGGATGCCTGTGTCAGAAACGGACTGGAAATTGCCGAGTTGTCCCCGGCTACCAGAGATACCATCAAGACCGTCTACCCGGAATGGTGGCAGGTCCGCAGCCCGGTGGATGTCTGGACGGCTATCGAAGCCAGCGGATTTGAAGAAACCTATAGAGTGGTAACCCGAGCTTTACTGGCAGATGAAGGTGTCGATGCCGTTATCATCATTACGGGCGCTGTTGACTGGATTCCCGGAAAAGATGTCCCCGGATTATTTGAAAATGTAAAAATGGAATTCCCGGGCAAGCCGGTTCTGGCGGTAACACCTTTAGGTGATCGGGAAATATTCCTGAAAATGCACCGGGGTTTTCAAGCTCTGGGTATTCCCAGCTATACGAGTGACGAAGAGGCGATATTATCGCTGGCGGCTTTAAATAGATATAGAGAGTCCAGAGATATTATCTCCTGATATCGAAGGGAAGGTTAATGCCAGCCATTACATTCCCGGAAAAAGCAGTTGTTAAAATCTGGCAACATTATTTGGCCGGCAGGACGGATCTGGTAACCGAAGAGGGTAAGGGGATTAGTATAGTCTATCCGGGCATGATTAACGGCGACCGCGGTGCGGACCTGGTGGATGCTATTATTCACACGGATAACCAGTACCTGAGGGGTAGTATTGAGGTTCATGTAAAATCCAGCAGCTGGTGGTCGCACGGTCACCATGAAGACCCTGCCTATAATGACGTCGTTCTGCACGTAGTTTACCGACAAAATAAAAAAGAGGCTGTCAATCTCCAGAGTGGTAAGATTATTCCTACTCTTGTCCTGGAAAAATACCTTAAAAGCCGAGTTGACCTGCCCTTTCTTTACGCGAGTGATGATGTATGCCTCGCCATGCCCTGCCATAGCACGAAATATCTCAGGAATAGAGAGTTTTTCGAAGAAATCCTCGATAAGGCCGGGGAAGAGAGATTCCTCTCTAAGGTAGCCCGCTTTCGGAAAAGGCTCATGAAAACCGGGATGAACCAGTCTCTTTACGAAGCGGTTATGGAGTCTCTCGGCTATGCGAAGAATAAAGACCAGATGGTAGAACTAGCCCGGCATATGACTCTTGAAAGGCTGGAGACAGAAATTACTGAAAGAACATCGAGTACTCAAAATCTGACTCGACTGCAGGCTTTGATCATGGGTACAGCGGGGCTGCTGCCGTCACAGCGCTTCGGTATCAGCTGGCGAGATATGCCTGATTACTCGTGGGTGGATAGACTGGAGAAGGAGTGGGCGTCATCAGGAGTAATGGTCGCCATGAATGAGAGTGACTGGCATTTCTTCAAGGTCAGGCCGGGAAATATTCCCACCCGCCGTATCGCTGCCATGAGCCATCTCTTGCTTCGCTACCAACAACAAAGAACCCCGGAGGATATAATAGCAGATTTCTGCCGTAAAGCTGTAGATAAAGGTTATCATAAACTGGAGCGGGTGTTATATGTTCCCGCTATCGGATACTGGGCAGACTATCTGGATTTCGGACTACCCGGTCGGAAGAATCTACCCGCACTTCTCGGTAACGGACGCGCCGCTGATATCATCATAAATGTTCTCTTACCATTTGCCCTAATCCAGGCTGAACAAATCTCTTATCCGGAACTGGCGCAGCAAATTCTGGGAATCTATCACCACTACCCCCGATTGATGGTAAATCGTGTAGAAAGGCATATGTGTAACCAGTTGGGGATACATTCCTATCTGGTGAATTCAGCTCAAAGGCAGCAGGGGCTTATCCATATTTACAAGACGTTGTGTTCGCAGGGAAAATGTCATGAATGTCCGTTGGCAATCAGACAAAGATAATCGTGCCGAGCGAAGGGAGAACAAAGCCAATTATTACCGTATCAATTAGTCCTGTATAATGTGGTATTTTTTAACTATTGACAGTAAGATATGGTTAAATTACACTTTGCGATGAAGATGATTAACTGGCTGTTTTTGAAAAGATTGAACAATGTTCATATCAGGCCGTCCATGCGTCGACGGCTCAGGTTTGCCACATTGAGCATGATTAATCAAATCTTGCTTATTGCTCTGGCTATAGCCTGGATTGTTCACATAGCGATAATCGGTAAGTACGGTACGGTATACTTCGAGGAAAAGAATCCCGTTGTCTTATGGGCAGAGATAGTCACCCTGGTCGTAATCACCACCTTTTCTATCGTTATCTTTATTCTTCAGATTCGCAGATTTGGCGAGAGACGTCGGGATTCCGACGAGACAGTTGATAGAAGGGGCTAAAGAACAGGTATTATTCTGCTGCGAACAGGAGCCAGCCATTCGGCTGAAACTATTCCCTGATGATAGCAAACAGCAGTATGCTATTGTAGCAGTCCCAATACCTCGGTGAGATTTCGTATTCTGGGGGAAGCTTTGATTTCCTGATAATGGTCGGTGCGGTCGAGAAGGATACCCTTCATGCCAGCGCCGTTGGCACCTACGACGTCAACCTGGTACTGGTCGCCGACATATAATGCCTCCGCGGGTTGAACGCCGGCCCGCTTTAGTGTCTCCAGGAATATCTCCGGTTGTGGCTTATTGGCGCCTGCGTCCTGAGATGTGACCACTATTCCCAGCCATAAGGGTAATCCCAGTCTGGTAAGGGTTTCATCGATATCCTGCTCGATATTAGAAATCAAACCCAGTATCAGCCCTCGTTTCTTTAGTTCCGTGAGAGTCGGCGCCACGTCGTCGAAAAGGACGAGGTTCATCTGGGTCTGCTGCATCTTGCCCAGCAGGCTCATGACGAGTTTGGTATCGTACGGTATACCCGCTTCCCGGAGCACCGTCTCCTGGTACTGCAGGTAGAGGGCTATCTTTTCTTCCTGGGACCGGTGGCTTAGGGGATGCCGGGCAATCTCGTTATAGATAAACTCATCGGCGGCAACGATGGGACCACGCAGGGCGGCTGGCTGAACATCCACGCCAAGTTCGTGCAGCGAACCGGCTTCGAGTTCTTCCTGGGGAGGGTCGTAGGTGACCAGAGTATGGTAGAGGTCGAAGAAGACGGCTTTAATCATGGTAACAACTCCTTCCGTGAAGTACCGCTACCATTGTAGTCAAAGTGAGCCCGTCTGTAAAGAGACCAGGGAAGGGGAAAATTTGGAAGGGAGACAATTCGAGGCTAAATGGGGTGAGAACAGACGTGAATTGTTTTTAGAGTTATGGTAAGTGCGCCGTGGGGATTTATATACCTCACCCCCTGGGGGGATTTTGAATCCATCTCCCTAGCCCCCTTCCTTTAATAAAGGAAGGGGGAATTTTTACAAAGGGAATCCTGCTCATTGGGTTATTATGCCCGAAGGCCAGTGTTGTGAATGATTGAGAAAGGACGCCACCTCCTTTGCCCCACGCTTTTTATTTTCCCTGCTGCACCGCACCCCCGGGATTTTTCTTCCCGCCCGCCCGCCCTTTTAGCATTGGGTGTTTGTTCCGTGGTAATAGACCTCTCCGGCACTCCTTCTGAGCTATAGCAGGCGGGAGCTACGGCGGGCAAGCCTGGGTGGGAATTCTTCGACAGGCTCAGAATGAGCGGAGGGGGTGAGGGACATATTGCGGGATAAGCCGTAAATGATAAAGGGTGGTAGGGTGGGAATAGATTACTAAGGGGGGTGGGGGATAAAATAAGAAATAAAATAATTAAAGGTAAAATAGTTCTGAAAACCTATTGTATGCCGCACTGAACTCTGCTATGATTGATGGGCAATCCCCCGAACCTTTTGTGAGTATAACTATGGCTATTATCAAGACAACCAATTTAACCAAGAAATTTAAAGAGCTCACGGCGGTGGACGACATCAGCCTGGAGATAGAGGATGGCGAATGCTTCGGTCTGCTGGGTCCCAACGGCGCCGGTAAGACGACTATTATCAGGATGCTGACCGCCGTTTCGCCGGTAACCAGCGGCGATATATGGATAATGGGAAAAGACCTGAAAAAGTATCCCCGCGAGGTAAAGGCTATGCTGGGGGTAGTGCCGCAGACGGATAATCTCGACGAGGACCTGACGGTGATACAGAACCTGCGTACGTTCGCCCGGTACTTCGCCATACCGAAGGACGAGGCGAAACGTCGCAGTATAGAGATACTGCAGGCGATAAGACTCGAGGATAAAAAAGACAGCGCTATCGATGAGTTGTCCGGGGGTATGAAACGTCGCTTGCTAATCGGCAGGGGGCTGGTCAATAACCCGAAAATCATAATTCTTGACGAGCCTTCGATAGGCCTTGACCCTCAGGCAAGATACGTGGTCTGGCAGAGACTAAGAGAGTTGAAGTCGCAGGGGGTCACCCAGCTTCTCTGCACGCAGAACATGGAAGAGGCAGCCCGCCTCTGTGACCGGGTGGCGATAATCCATAAGGGTAAAATCATAGATGTAGATACTCCCCGGGGATTTGTTGCCCGGTATATGCCTACCCGGGTGTGGGAGATAGACTTACTGTCGGGTGAAAGGGACAGGATTATCAGCGAACTGGAGAGTCGACAGCTGGAATATGAGGAATTTTCCGGGATAATCCATGTCTTCCCGACGGATAGCCAATCGACGGAAGGTCTCCCCGGGGCAGCCAGGCCGGCGACGCTGGAGGACGTTTTCTTCAAACTAACGGGGAGGACACTGGCAGAATGAGACCTTTCTCGTGGCGATTTTACCGTCTCTGGCAGCGAAATAGAGACGTATTCTTCCGGTTATGGCACTCGGAGGGAGCCGGCGCTATTATCGAGCCGGTTCTCGTCCTGCTGGCTTTCGGGCTGGGGATGGGGGCTTTTATCGGCGAGATAGGCGAGCAGAGGTATATAGAGTTCCTGGCACCGGGAATTATAATGTCTTACGCCATGTTCGCCGCCAGCTTCGAATGCACCTACGGCAGCTATTTCCGCATGGAGCACCATTATACCTTCGATGCCATCCTGGCGACGCCGCTGAACGTAGAGGATATCACCGCCGGTGAGATTTTCTGGGGGGGAACGCGCGCTTTCATGACCGGCTGCATTATCCTGGTGATTGCGGCGATTTTCCAGCTGGTGTCCTCGCCGTGGGCGCTGCTGATACCCTTGGTGGCGGCGCTGGCGGGGGTGATGTTTGCCTCTATTGCCTTATTTATCACATCGATAGTACCATCGATTTACACGTTTAACTTTTTCTTTACGTTATTCATCACGCCGATGTTTCTGCTGAGCGGCATCTTTTTCCCGCTTTCAGAGTTCCCGGAGATAGTCCAGAAGCTGAGCTGGATAGCCCCGCTGACACCGGCAGCCCGTCTCAGCCGGGGACTGTTCCAGGGTGAGTTTGAACTCATAATGCTTCTGGAACTGGGGATTATCATCGTCTGGACGGTGGTGTTCTTCTCGATAACGCTGGTCACCATGCGGCGGCGGTTGACAAAATAAAAGTGAGGAATAATTATGGCGGTCCTGGCCGACAGCGAAATACGCCGTCTAATAGAGGGGGAACCCCCGCTCGTCGAGGGTTATATCGACCTCGAGGCGCAGGTGCAGGCCAACGGCTTCGAGCTTACCCTGCGGGATGTATCGGTGATACAGTCGGCGGGCCGGATAGCAGTTGACAACAGCCAGCGGGTAATCTCCGAGGTCTCGCCGCTCATGTTCGACGGCCTGGGTGACATCGAGCTGATACCGGGAACATTCCTTATAACGTACAACGAAGTGGTGCACCTGCCGAAGAATATCATGGCGCTGGGGAGACCGCGTTCGAGCCTGCTGCGCTGTGGGGTAACGGTAGGCACGGCGGTGTGGGACGCGGGTTACGAAGGGCGGTCGCAGTCACTGCTGGTGGTCTACAATACCCGGGGTATCAGGCTGCAAAAAAATGCCCGGATAATGCAGCTTATCTTCCTGGAGATGACGGGAGAGTCGAAAGGCTATAACGGGATTTACCAGGGCGAGAATATTTAGGGTTTTTCGGCCAGGAAAAATGCCCTGGTTGTATCTTCTGTAACTTCCACAAGCTCACGCTGCTGGTTGAAAGAATGAGCCCGTATACCGGAAAACCCGGCCTTCTCCAGGGCTGACTTCACATCCTCGCACGGATACCATGTCTGGTGCAGGACGATGTCGGAGCGCTTCCATCTCTTACCTTCAGGCTGGAAAATCGTAAAATGAAATTTGCCTGTTTTGTTTTCCTGGGTATAATCGCACCGGATGGTAAATAAACAATCTGGTCTTTCCTTAACCTGATTATTAAATATTTTCTGTGTCTCGAAGTGTTTTTCCGTAGTGAGGTCGAAGATAAAAATCCCGCCCTTTACCAGGCATCTATTGACGTTTTTGAATACTGCCCGTAGTTCTTCGATGGTCATGACGTGGTTAAGAGCATCGAAGGTGGAAAACACCGCATCATATATTGAGGGAAGTTTGAAAGTGCGGGCGTCCTCGTTAATGAATTCGGCATTCGGTGCGTTGCTCTTGGCATAACGCAGCATTTCTTTTGAGCCGTCGATGCCGGTTACTCTATAGCATTTTTCTATAAGGACTTTGGCCAGCTGCCCGGTGCCGCAGCATAAGTCGAGAATGTTGGCTTTGGCCGGGAGTTTATCTCCGGCGATTATTTTCAAGGCGGGGAAAATGTGTTCGGCGAATTCACCCAATTCCTGGTTATAAAACCAGGCGAAGTTATCGTAGTCCGCATATTGTGCCATAAAGTGGATATTATCACAGGATGGGGCGCTTTTCAAGAGGGTTACTGAAACTGCCCCGCCACGAAGTCGGAAGGATATGACGGGATTTACCAGGGCGAGAATATTTAAGGTTTTTATATACCTTACCCCCTGTGGGAGGTTTTAATCTATCCCCCTAGCCCCCTTCCTTTGGTAAAGGAAGGGGGAATATTTACAAAGGTAATCTGGCTAATTGGAGTTTTTATTTATAAAGGCCAATGCCGTGAATAATCAGGAAATGACGATGCCTCCTTTACCCCGCCCTTATTATTTTCCCCGCCCCGCCATACCCCCGGGATTTTATTACCCACCCACCCGCCCTCATTACATCGGGCGTTTGTTCCGTGTAAACGAACCTCCCCGTCCCAGCTGGGGGAAATGGGGTGGGGATATTTTACGGGTAATTAAAGTGATGCCGCGAGGGCGGTCGGGTGGGAAAAGATATTTACAAAAGGGTGGAGGATGGGGGAGTTTGCTACGGATTGATTACTTCTTCGGAAACCAGAGGATAAAGACTGAAACTCCCTGTCTTTTTGCGGCGTAGTCGGGTTTTTTCTTTTTCATGTGTTTTTCAATCATGGGAATGCTGATGAAGATAAAGAGAGCGGTAATTAAAACGGGACCGGCAACCGTCCACCAGTAAGACGGTGCGGCGGCAAGTCCGAAGAGAAAGAGCCCTCACCAGAACAGCACCTCAACGAAATAGTTGGGATGTTTTGAATAAGCCCAGAGGCCCGAGGTTAGTATCTGCCCCTCGTCCTTTCTAGACGAGAGGAACGCGTGTAATTGACGGTCGGCAATAGTCTCGAAAAGAATTGCGGTTAAGGTAATGATAATTGCCAGGTAATCAATAATACCGAAGGCTTTCGTTCCGACCGATACCGCGGCATAAAGCGATAGACAGCCGCCATAAACCAGAATCGTCGGGACTAGATGAATAGCTAAAAAGCTGACCGGCCAGTACCACTTGCCCGTGTTCACCCGGAAATCCGTGTAGCGCCAGTCCTCGTGCCCGAGTCCCCGCCAGCGTCTTAACCAGTTGCAGGTAAGGCGTAAAGACCAGATATATAGGAGAGTTATTACGACGATTTGGCGGACTATATTGGCGTCGGTGACGGGTGCGAGAGCATAGTATAGAGCGATAAAGACAGGGGCAACACTCCAGTAGGGGTCGTAGAGACTTGAATTATCTAATATTACCGAGAAGGCGAATACGACCACCATAGCGGCGAGGTCGGCGATAGCGACGATAAGGAGGGGATGGCTGTCTCGCAGGGCATAACCGACCGCCAGCGCCACGACACCAGCTGCCAGGTAAGCCAGAAAGCAGATAATAATTGATTTTCGCCGGTTGACTGATGAAAACCTGAAATCGATAGCCATGACAGTGTTTTCTATGGGCTTGGTGCCCGCTTGATAATGTACCAGCCTTCGGGCGGGTCTTCGGTGGTATCAACCGTTAAGTGGATGATATCGAGTCCGGGAAGCCGCTTTTTAAGGTCGCTCGTGTCTACCGGCTCGAATTTCTTCTTGTTATTAAGGTAAGCCTCCTCGGTGAGGGCGTTGGAAACATACTCGTCTTTAGTCCGTGCCAGTATCCGCCTTATGGAGACCTCCTGAGGGCAGTCGGTCTGGAGGATGATAAAAGTCTTACCGTGTTTGTCAGCGATAGCGGCGGCCCGCTGCCGCAGCGACTGCGTGACGAAGGTAGCGTCGAGGATAACGCAGTTACTACTTCCTAACGCTTCGTCAGCCTGGCGGAACATCTCGTCATAGACCTGCGTCCTTTTGTCCATGTTTCCAGCTACTTTTTCATCGAAAATATCCTCGTGTTTCAGCACCTCCAGCCGGATAAGGTCGGTACGCAGGAGCTTACAGCCCTTGATTTTGGCTACTTCTTCGGTGGTCTCGGTCTTCCAGGTACCGGGGAGTCCGCAGGCAATGAGCAAGAAGCTGGGTTTAATCTCGGTTTCGATATATTTTATAAATGGTTCTCTCATTTCGATACCTCCCCGGCTTTTTAGAGGGTCGTCTCGAGCTCAATCTCATCACTTATGGGAATCCCGTCGTTGCCGGTTAAAGGAATTTCCGGTTTTATCCGTCTCGACTGCTCAACGGCGTCGGGGTATACCGCCGCGAGCTTAAAATTCCGCTTCTGCCAGAAGCGTAAAGCCTCTGTATTATCGTTGGTGGTTATCAGCCAGAGGCGCCGGCATCTGGCTTTGTTGGCGGTGACCCGGACGGCTTCTACCAACGCCGATCCGATTCCCTGATTTTCTATAAGACTGTTCATGGTGACGATTTCGCACCGGTCCCCGACAATATCATAGGTTATCAGACCGGCGGGTTTACCGTCCTGAATTGCAGTAAATCCCGGCAAATCGTCAGCCAGGTACATTTTTCCGCGGGTCACTATCCCGGGACCGGCCCACCATTCTTCAAGAAGGCCGGCAATCCAGGCTTTGTCGTCTTTATTAACGGGTCTGATTATATTCTCGTTCATCTCTCTACTATAAGATACTTCCCAGGATGAACAGAACAGCCACGGCCGTCTTGATTACAGGGCAGATTTTATAGGGAATCTGGGAAGTGCGGGCGCCCGTTATAAGGGTTAACAACGCCATGACCAGCAGCATGACGGCACAGGCCAGGTAGACGATATCAGCGGGTTTGCCCTGCGGACCGGACAGAATGGTGAACACCATCGGCAGCGCACCGAGAAATATCAGGGTGAGTCCCTCGGCGATGGACTCCATAGCTATGATTTTTTTATTGTCTTCGGATATTTCCCCGAACCCCCTGACAATGGCCCCGGTGGGGAAAATGTGGGCGACACCCCAGGCAATGATTATCGCCGAGCCGATGTATACCAGAGTTTCATTAGTCATATCCAACCCCCTTTTCAGGTGTAGGACTCCGCCAGCTTGAAGTAGTCCCTGGTGTTGGCCAGTATCGTGTCCTTTTCTTCGGCAGGGATATAGGGGTCTTCGTACTGCTGGCAGCCTATCTTGGCCCGCACACAGGCCCGGTAGCACTTGTAGAAGTTCAACAGTGTGAGGATATCCTTATCCCCGCTTCTATCCACGTAGGAATCGACGAAGAGCCCGGACAGGTCGTGCCGTCCGTAGCGGTCGAGGTCCATAGCCAGGAAGGCTATCTCGCTGGCGACATCGATATAGCGGAACCGGTCGATGAATTCTATGCAGTCGTAGATACAGATTTTATTGCCGAAGCAGATGTGGGCAGCGTGAAGGTCACCGTGACAATCGCGAATTTTACCCCCGTCAATTCTCCGTTGAAAGAGAGAGGTATTGTCTATAATAAAACTCTCCGTAAAGTCCTTGATACTGAGGAAAGTCTCCCGGGGAACGATGGTACCCACCTGATTCTCTGTCTGCTCGAAGTTCTCCGAAGTGTTTTTGATTACCGCGTTGATGCCGCCGATGGTATTAATCTCACCGCCCGTGGCGGCATTGCGGTGGAACTCAACGAGTATTTCGGCCACGCTATTAAGCATATCCGGGGTGACTTTATTCGCGGGCAGCAGGACGTCCATCATAAGCTCGCGAGGCAGACGGCGCATATTAACGGCGTATTCCGTCGCCTCGCCCTGGCCGCCAATTTTGAAAGAGCCGTTATTTTCATTTACCGTCACCACCCCCAGATAGGCATCGGGGCAGAGCCGACGGTTAAGCTCTATCTCCTTCTGGCAGTAGTACCGGCGTTTTTCCAGGGTGGTGAAGTCCAGGAAGCCGAAGTCCACCGGTTTTTTAATCTTGTAGACGAGGTTATCGGCCAGGAAAACGTAGGATATCTGCGTCTGCACCAGCTCGATGGTACGCGGCGGGTCGGGGTAAGCTTCGGGTTTGAGTAAAGCCTGAATTAGAGGTGGTAATTCCGACATATTTTAGAAAATCCCCTCAAGAAATATTGGTAATACCGAGATTAATTATATAGTAGCATACTGTAGTAAACGGGATTATCTTTTTACGACGAGGGTACCCGCCAGTATATCGTGTAGGCCCTGCTTCTTCTTGGTGAAAGCTATCATGATATATCCGATGCATAGAATCATCCCGGAGAGGATTTTACTAAAAAATCTCCCGGTGGCCCTGCCGAAAGAAACCCGGTTACCCGCTTCATCGGTGACTTTAATCCCGAGGGCCAGCTTTCCCAGGGTCGCCTGCTTCGCCGATGCTTCCATCAGGGCGAAATACAGCCAGGGTACGATATAGCCGGCTAAGGTCAAGATTATGAACCAACCGGACGGATAGTTTGTGTACCAATCAGACGGATTCTCAAAATCATACTGGAAATCAATGCCGATAATAGCCCAGGCAATCCAGAAGACAGCGCCTACCAATAGGCCATCGATGATGTATGCTGCGAACCGTCGCCAGAAGCCGGCATATTTCAAGGATGGTTGCCCGTCAGCTACTTGCATAAGGGCGGCGCCGCAGTATTGGCAGAACCTGGCATTCTCGAGGTTATCCTTGCCGCAATGGGAACAATACACTTCAAATCCTCCTATATGTTTTCTTTTAAGAAATCATATGGGAAAAGGTGTTTCCCTAACTCTGGCCATGTAATTAAATTCTACAGAGCTATTTTTTAGCCTTTGCTTGAGCCTTGATCTTCTCCTTGAGCTTCTTGTCTTTTTGAAGGTGTTTGTGCCAGGCAACCCTTTTAGTTTTATTCATCGTTAATAATATAACCTAAATCAGCCTTTCTTGCCAGCCCTGTCCTGAAAGACCTGCGCAAAGCGGGCGAAGGAGCGGTCGTAGGTACGCTCGACGTCGGGCGGGAAGGCGCAGGCGGGCAGCTCATCCATCCTCAGATGATAGCTGATGCATTCGCAGCACTTGCCTTTCCGCGAGCAGGGCTCGTAGGTGCAGTTGCATTTAGCTTTGTTAGCTTCTATGTTGCATTCCATAATTTTCACCCTTTTTATTAGAATGGCCAGATTAGCGGGATAATGAGTACCGACAGTCCCCAGAAGACGAAGTTAAGCGGCACGCCGATTTTGGTGAAGTCCGTAAAGCGATAGCCCCCGGGGGAATAAATCATGGTGTTGGTCTTGTAACCGATGGGGGTGGCGAAGCTGGTTGAGGCGGCAAAGGTAATGGCAATGAGCAGGGGGCGGGGGTCGATATTTAAGGTGGTGGCGGCCGAGAAAGCAATCGGCGCCAGTATGGCCGCGGCGGCGTTGTTGGACATAGCCTCGGTAAGCACGGCAGTGATGAAATAGAGCGCCGCCAGCAGCATAACCGGTCCGTGACCGGCCAGGGGTTCCAGGACGTGGTCAGCCAGCCATAACGTGGCGCCGCTCTGTTGTAAGGCTAATCCCAAAGGTAGAACGCCAGCCAGCAGGAAAATTATCTTCCAGTCGATGGCTTTATAGGCTTCTTCGATGTTGAGACACTGCGTTACCACCATAGCCACCGCACCCAGGATAGCCGCCAGCATGATGGGCATTACATTCAGTGTGGTAAGGGCTACCACAGCCAGCACCACTGCCAATGCCAGGATAGCCCGGTTCCTCCTCAGGTAAAGGTCGGTAAGCTCGTTGGTGACGATGGCGTTGGGCGAGTTCATAATATGAGCGATATCACCCTTGTCACCCTGGAGCAGTACCGTATCGTTTTCCTTAAGCTTGATGTCAGACAGGCGTTCCCGCAGAGTCTTGCCCCGTCGCTGAATAGCCAGTATCATCAGCCGGTGGCGGCGGAAAAAGGCGGCTTCCTGCAGGAAGCGTCCGATGAGATTGGAACCGGGGGGTATGAGCACCTCGCTTATCTTCATATTATGAGAGCTCAGTGCTTGGTCTTTTACCCTGGCATCCTTGAGTAATTTCAAACCGTATTTCGATTCGATTTCCAGAATCTGCTCGACGTTGCCGTGCAGCAGCAGGATATCATCGACTTTTATTATTGTCCGGGACGGTCTGGCGACCGCCTTTGTCCCCCGCAGGAGATTGGCGAGGTCAACTTTAGTCTCGTTGCCTACCTTGCTCGTTTCCCAGGTCTGGCCGAGTAACGGCGATTTCTCGGTCACCTGGAGTTCGGCGAGATAATCGACGAGTCGGTATTTATCGACCTGTTCGGCTTCGCCCTTCCGCACGGGCAAGAGCCAGTGACCGACGGCGGCCAGATAGACCGTACCGGCGCCGACCATAGCCAGTCCCAGAGGCAGAAATTCGAAGAAGCCGAACGGTTCCAGGCCGTTGTTGACGATAATGGAATTGACGATGAGATTGGTGGACGAGCCGACGATGGTACAGACGCCGCCGAACTGGCTGGCGTAGGAGAGCGGTATGAGCACCCGGGACGCGGCTATTTTACGGCTCCGGGCCAGTACCATCGCCACGGGAATGAAAATAGCCACGATAGCGGCGTTGATGATGAAAGCCGATAAAATAGCCGCCGTGAGACTGAGTACCAGCATCAGGCGGAGCTCCGTCTTCCCGGCCAGGCGGTCGAGACGGCGGGCGGTCCACTCCACCAGTCCGGTACGCACCAGCCCTTCGCTGATGATGAACATGGAGGCAA
>CAZCZJ010000027.1:0-7818 GCA_964503235.1 uncultured Dehalococcoidaceae bacterium
GAATGGGGTTCAGAAGGTCCCCGGTTCAAATCCGGGCGCCCCGACCATACACTCGAAATTTGACGGTGAGACCTTCTAATACCTCAAGAAAGCCACAGGTGGTTGAATTCAACAGAGATTACCCCCATCATTTAATCGGAAATAGATAATGATTTGACGCCATGCCCTGACACTAGTAAAATACAAGACTGGATATGTTGTTATCAGGTGAGGGGTGATGATGTATGTAGTATCAAATCCATTCCTGCATATAATATGAAATATAAAGGAGGACTCAAATGAAAGGAAAAAATTACCTGAAAATTATTCTCTCATTATGCCTGGTGTCTATTTTGTTATTACCGCTGTTGGGCGGCTGCGGCGAGAGCGTGAAAAAGATTGGTATCAGCCAGCTTGTCTCGCATCCGGCTCTTGATGCCACCGGGCAGGGCGTTATCGATGCGCTGGCCGATAACGGCTATCCCGAGGGCGCTGATTTTGTGATTGATTACCAGAACAGCGAACTCGACAGCTCATTAATGGCTTCCATAGCCCAGCAGTTCGTCGCCGACAAGGTTGATGTCATCATCACCATCGCCACGCCGAACACGCAGGCGGCTATCAGTGCCGTTGAAGGCACAGATATTCCGGTTGTCTTTACAGCTATAACCGACCCCGTTGGCTCGGGGATGGTCAGTGACTGGGATTCTCATCCGGATGAAAACGTCACCGGCGTCAGCGACATGATAGTAGTATCGGATGATGTCGATCTGATAATGGAAATAATCCCCGGGGTCCAAAAACTGGGGACCCTCTACAACGCCGGCGAAGATAACTCGGTCTTCCTGGTGGAGAAACTAAACGAAGCCTGCGATGCTTTAGGGATTGAGGTCGTTGAGAGAACCGTCTCCACCAGCGCTGACGTCCTCAGCGCCGCCCAGTCTCTGGTAGGCCAGGTAGATGCTATCTGGATTGGTACGGACAATACCGTGGTTACCGGACTGGAAGCATTGATCGGTGTCTGTGAAGATAACGATATCCCGCTGTTCCCGGCCGACGAAGACTCTATCGTCAGAGGCGGTATTGCCGCCTATAGTTTCGACTACTACGACATAGGCTATCAGACCGGTGAAATAGTAGCCAAAATACTGGATGGCAAGAAAGCATCTGCAATACCCGTAGAAAAGGGCAAGGTAATCAGCCTTTCGGTAAATACTGCCGCCGCCGAACGAATGGGTGTTACTTTGCCACAGGCAGTTATAGACCGGGCGGTAACAGTCTACGAAGAATAACTGCATATTAAGCGGAATAAAATTAGCTACCATTCTGGGACTCCAGAGCAATACAGTGGTTTGGGGTTAAAGGAAGGCACGTCTCTTGGATTTCTATAGCAATATACTGCCTATCTCGCTATACGAAGGGCTCTCGTACGGTTTTGTGGCGATAGGCGTTTACATGACCTTCCGCGTGCTTTCCTTCCCCGACCTTTCCGTGGACGGCAGCTTTCCCCTGGGCGGGGCTGTTGCGGCCGTTTTAATCATCAACGGAGTCAGCCCGTGGCTGGCTACCGTGATCGCACTCTTCGCCGGTTGTCTTGCCGGTTTATGCACGGGCTTACTTAATACCAAGCTAAGAATAAATGCCTTACTTGCTGGCATTCTCGTGATGGTCTCTCTTTATTCCATAAACCTGATAATAATGGGGCGTGCCAACATTCCTCTACTTCGCGAGGTTACCATATTTGATAGTGTTGCCCAGCTATTCGGCACTAATACCAGCCTCGGATTATCAATCGGATTCATGGCGGTTCTCGCTATTATCATCCTCGTACTCCTAAATTGGTTTTTACGTACGGAAATCGGTCTGGCGTTAAGAGCCACCGGTGATAACGAACAAATGGTGCGTGGGCTGGGATGCAATACCGATATGACCACGATGCTGGGAGTTTCCATCTCCAACGGACTTGTATCTCTCTCCGGCGCCCTGATTGCCCAGAACCAGGGATTTTCTGACGTGGGAATGGGCATCGGAATGATAGTCATGGGGCTGGCATCGGTAATCATCGGCGAGGGGCTCTTCCGTCCCAAAGGCGTCACCTGGGTACTGTTGGCAGTTGTCGGAGGGACTTTTATGTACCGTCTGTTTATCGGAATAGCTCTCAGGCTGGGCTTACCCCCAACTAATTTAAAGCTGATTACCGCATTGCTGGTCATCGTTGCTCTGGCCATTCCCTATGTACGCAAGAAAATACGCGGCGAGTGGATACCACCTGCCGTGAGAATGTAAAGGAGAGATACCGGTGAGCGATGCTCAATGCCTGCTTCAGCTCAAGGGTATTTATAAAGAATTTGCCACCGGCACTATCGACGAGGTCCGGGCGCTGGACAACGTCAGCCTGAACGCATACAATAACGATTTCATCACCGTCATCGGAAGTAACGGTGCCGGAAAAACCACTCTTCTTAATATTATCGCTGGTGTGTATCCCCCGGACAGAGGCGGCAAAATTACCATCAACGGTAAGGACGTAACCAATCTGAGCGAACATAAGCGGGCCCAATACTTCGGGAGAGTTTATCAGGACCCACATATTGGTACGGCAGCAAAAATGACCGTTGGTGAAAACCTTTCACTTGCCATTGCCCGAGGACAAAAAAGAGGCCTCGGTATAGCTACAACTAAAAAACGCCTGGATCACTTCAAAACCATACTAGAGCCATTGCATCTAGGGCTCGAGGACAGGTTGAATACATTAGTAGGTACTCTTTCCGGTGGACAAAGGCAGGCTTTAGCTCTGGTGATGGCTACCATAAGCAAACCTTCTTTACTGCTCCTGGATGAACATACCGCTAAACTCGACCCTAATACAGCCGGAATAGTACTCAAACTGACGGAAGATATCGTTACCCGCGAGAACATGACCACCATCATGATCACCCATAATATGGATCATGCGCTTCGCTATGGCAACAGGCTGATAATGATGCATAAAGGCAGGACAGTAGTTGACCTGAATCACGCGCAGAGGCGTAATACCAGTGTCGCCGACCTGCTGGCAGCCTTTGAAAAGGCCGCCGGAGAACAGCTTACCGATGACAGTCTTTTACTCACCTCCACAGAGACTCCCGATAAGCCTGAAGTTTGATAGCTTTCGCTGTGCTCTTTTGCTTCTATCAATGAATCCCGGTAGGGATATAATATGACCGAATACACCTACAAATTTGTAGAAAACGAAGATGATTTACAGGGCGCCAATGAGGTGAGAAGGCAAGTATTCGTTGTTGAACAGGGAATAGCCGAGGAACTCGTTTTTGAGGAAGCCGAAGATAGTAATGAAATCAATATCGTGGTCGAGTATGAAGATACAGTGATAGGCACCGCCAGAGTAGTTTTCCCGGATGATAATGCAGCTAAGATAGAAAGAATGGCGGTCCTGAAAAGCTTCCGTAATAAAGGGATTGGGAAAGGGATTATCTCTTTTCTGAATGAAGAACTAAGGCGAAGGAAGATAACACAAATCATACTTCACGCTCAATACCAGGTAATCGACTTTTATAAATCCTGCGGTTTCTATGAATCAGGATTACCGTTTGAAGAAGCCGGTATCAGGCATGTGAAGATGGAGAAGCGATACTAGGTTCTCTCATCTCTCGGAGAACACCCCGGTTCAAATCCGGGCGCCCCCGACCATTAATATCCCCCAATTTGCCCCCTTCCTATTGACTTTTATAAGGTAAATTGTATAATAAATTGGTATGAATAAAATCTCTTATTAAAAGGTAGTAATATATGGGAAGAACAGCCAAGCTCACCATAAGTTTACCGGAAGAACTGATCTCATTTGCCGATGAAGTCGCCAGTAAAAAGAAGACGAGTCGAAGCAAGGTAATTTCAGCATCTCTACGGATGACGGCGGAAAACTATCGAGTTGCCGAGATGGCGGAGGGCTATCAGGCTATGGCCAAGCAGAACAAGCAACTTGCGGATTTAGCCTCTGAAATCGAGCACGAAGTGATACCGGAATGGGAATAAGGCGATGGTTAAGGAGATAAAGAGGGGCGAGATATACCGGGTGAACTGGCACCCGGGCAGAGGCAGCGAGCAGAGCGGGTTGAGGCCCGCTCTCGTTATTCAGAACGATACCGGCAACAGGTACAGTCCCACCACGATTGTCGCCGCGCTGACGACGGCCATGGAGAAACCCTACCCTTTTACGGTAAAGGTCACGGCCAAAGAAAGCGGCCTGCCTAAAGACAGCACCGTGAACCTGGCGGTGATTATGACGATAGATAAGACCCGCCTGACCGATAAATGCGGCGAGTTGAGCGAAGCCAGGATGAAAGAGGTGGACGGGGCGATTAAGGCGAGTTTGGGGATGTAGTAATGATTAATCCAGGAAATGTTATTTCATACATAGAAATGTGTAGCGAAGAAGAAGTTAACCTTCAACGTGGCATGAACTATCGTCTACGTGGAGATATTAGTGTTATTCTGATGAGCCTAAGACCTAATGCTCCTTATTCAGACAGAATCGAGGAAGAGGGACGTATTTTGGTATACGAAGGACATGATGCCCCTAAGACACAAGATACTCTCACTCCAAAAAGTGTAGACCAAATAATGAATAATCCTGGTGGTTCACTAAATCAAAATGGCTTGTTTTATAAAGCTGCTGAACGATATAAGAGAAGTAAGCAAAATCCAGAATTAGTAAAGGTATATGAAAAACTTCACAGAGGCATCTGGGTGTACAACGGTGTTTTTAAGTTAATAGATACATGGCAAGAAGTCAGCAACAATAGGAAAGTCTTTAAGTTCAAATTAGAATTAACAGAAAATATGCTACTAGATAAACAAACCGATAAAAACGAGAGTGTATTAGAACACAACAGATTAATACCGCCACAAGTTAAGCTAGAAGTATGGAAACGTGATAAAGGTAAATGCGTTAAATGTGGCAGCATTGATAATCTTCACTTTGACCACATAATCCCTTTCTCAAAAGGAGGTTCCTCTTTATTAGCAAAAAATATTCAACTGCTATGCGCAAGGCATAATATACTAAAAAGAGACAATATAGAATAGAACCTATATTTGAGTATTTCATTGAGTAACATTCGCCTATCGCCCCAAATTTGCCCCTCTCGCCTCATTCATACTATAATTATCCAGCAGGACATTCCTCATAACGTTCTCTGATTCATTTTATTTAGCTCAAAGGGGGGCTTATGCTGAGCTGCTACCGGGTGCTCGATTTGACCGACGACAAGGCCTTTATCTGCGGTCGTGCGTTGAGCGACTTCGGGGCGGAGGTCATCAAAATCGAAAAGCCCGGGGGCGACCCGGCACGCCTCAAGGGGCCTTTCTACAGGGACGAAGTCGACCCCGAGAAAAACCTGACCTGGTTCGCCTTTAACTCCAATAAAAAGGGCATTACGCTGGATATCGCCACGCCCCAAGGTAAAGAGCTATTCCTAAAACTCGTAGCAACGGCGGATGTCGTGATAGAGTCGTACGCCGTCGGCTATCTGGACAGCATCGGGCTGGGCTACGACGACCTCAGTAAAATCAACCCAGGCATCGTTCTCACGTCCATTTCAGGGTTCGGGCAGGACGGGCCGTACCGGAATTACAAAGACCCGGACATCGTGGTGCGGGCGCTGGGGGGCCTGATATATACGGCGGGCTACGAAGACCGCCCGCCGCTGGGCGTGAGCTACGAGCACACCCACTACCTCGGTGCCATGAACGGTGCCGTCGGTACGATGATTGCCCTCGCCCATAGAGTCCATACCGGCAAGGGCCAGCACGTCGAGGGCATCACCCAGCAAGCCCTGGATATCGTCTGCTCGGCGGAAATCGAAGGGCCCTACGCCTTCTTCGGCGAGATTCCAACGCGGCACGGTCGGGCGCGGGCGGCGGTAACGCTCAAAGACGGCTCAACATATTACAATCCATTGCTATGGTCCTGCAAGGACGGCTTCATCGCCCTGAACCTCCTCCTCAATCCTACCGCCGCCAGGAACAACCGGAGCATGATGCAGTATATCAAGAAAGACGGCATCGATATCGGGTCGTTCGAAAACTGGGAATGGGAATCCAAAAACTGGGAGAACATGAGCCGCGAGGAAGCCGACAAGCTGATGGAAGTACTGGGTGAGTTTTTTATGAACCACACCAAGGACGAACTGCTGGAACTGGCCACGGAGAACCGCTTCCAGCTGGGGCCATGCAACAACGCCGAGGACGTCCTCAAGTACCCCCAGCTTAAGGAGAGGGACTTCTGGAAAGATATCGAGCACCCCGAGCTGGGCGCCAGCCTGAAATATCCGGGCGGGGCGGTGGTAACCACGCAGGGATACATCGGTGTGAAACATCGGGCGCCGCTTATCGGTGAGCATAACGACGAGATTTATAAAGGGTTGGGCTTATCATCAGGTGAGATTCAAGAACTGAAAGAGAAAAGGATTATCTAGGCGAGGAGTATTGACAGCGTGACCAAGAAACCTTTCGAAGGCGTCAAGATAGTACAGCTCTGCTGGGCGGGGGTCGGCATTTATACTCTCAATTACCTCAGCCATTACGGAGCGACGACGATACGGGTAGAGACCGCCACCCGGCCCGACCCGGTACGGCTCTTTGCCCCATTCGCCCCCACCAATAAAGAGGGCGAGCCGGTGGGACTGGAACGCAGCGCTTTCTTTTCCATCACCCATACCGCCCCGGAACTGGGCATCTGCCTCAATTTCAAGCAGCCGGAAGCGATAGAGATATTCAAAAAGCTGGTGGTCTGGGCGGACGTGGTCGGGGAGGGATTTCCTACCGGGGTCATGGACAAGCTGGGGCTGGACTACGAGGGACTCAAAAAAGTAAATCCGGAGATAATCATGTTCCGCACCTGCGGCTACGGGCATACGGGACCGATGGCCGACCAGCCCGGTTTCGGGAGCATCCTGACGGCGGTGACGATGATGGATACGATTACCGGCTGGCCGGACCGACCGCCGGTGCCGCCGTCGACGTATTATACCGATCAGCTTTCGCCGATGTACGGCTCGCTGGCCATCATGGCCGCCCTCGACTACAAGAGACGCACCGGCAAGGGACAGTACATCGACCACGCCCAGATTGAAGCGGGTCTGAACTATATAACTCCGCTGATTCTCGATTACCAGGCTAATGGAAGAGAACTGGCCCTGAAGGGGAACAAATGCGACTACGCCGCGCCCCACGGCGTCTACCGCTGTCAGGGCGACGACCGCTGGGTAGCTATCGCCGTGATGACCGATGAGGAGTGGCAGAGTTTCATAAAGGCAATTGGGAGTCCGGAGTGGGCGAAGAAACCAGAATATGCGACTACATCTGGCAGGATTACCAACAGCGACGAGATTGACCGTCTGGTGGAGGAATGGACGGTCAATTACCCACCGGAGCAGGTGCAGGAGATATTGCAGAAAGCAGGTGTTGGCGCGGGGCTGGTAGCTAACGCCAAGGACCTTGATGAAGACCCTCAGCTTAATCACTACAGCTTCTACCGTGAGCTGGACCATCCCTATATGGGTAAGCTGCGTTACTATCACCCCGACCCCGTAAAACTATCCGCCGCCGAGGCTGATATACAGCGTCCTGTCCTTCTCGGTGAGCATACCGACCATATTTGCACAGAGATACTCGGAATGTCGCAAGAAGAGGTCGATGGGCTGCGAGAAAAGGGCGTTTTCGATTAGGGTAGTATTTTTTTCTACCTCACCCCCTGACCCCCTCTCCTGACGAGGTATCACAGGAGAGGGGGAATTGTTTTTTAAGAGGGGCTTATGCCCCTCTTCGCAGGCTACTCCC
>CAZCZJ010000027.1:7918-22852 GCA_964503235.1 uncultured Dehalococcoidaceae bacterium
AGAGGGGGAATTGTTTTTTAAGAGGGGCTTATGCCCCTCTTCGCAGGCTACTCCCTTGTGGGGATTAGGGGAAATCTTGCCGGACAGACCGAGAATGATACGAGCACGGCGGCTTGGGTGGGAATAGATAATTAAATAAAGGCGAGGGGGAGGTGTGGCAAGCAGCACGACAGAACATTGACTACGTGAAGAACGAGTAGTACAATCAGGTACACCTGCGTAGCACTCCAGGATAAAGTACACCGTATCAGGGATACACAATTTGATTGGGAGGCGGCAATAAAATGAAAAGTGTAGTCATTTACTATTCCCAAACGGGAAACACCAAACAGATTGCCGAGGCAATACACTCAGGGATAAGCCAGACGGGTGAGAAATGTGATATTACCCCCTTGGAAGACGTGGATACCAAGGAAGTGCTCAATTACGAGCTAATCGGGCTGGGCTCTCCCATAATTGATTTTCAAGAGCCTGCTATTATGACGGATTTTATGAATGACCTGCCTTCTTTGAAAGGCAGGTATGGTTTTATTTTCTGTACCCATGGTACCTGCCCGGGCGAATATATAGCCAGGACGGTAAAAGCATTAAGAAGGAAAGGCCTGACGGTTACCGGCTGGAAAGACTGGTATGGCAGCGTTTTTATTCCATATATGCCCAAGCCATACTACACCGACGGTCATCCCGATGAAATTGATTTGAAAGAAGCCGAGGATTTCGGCAGAGAAATCGTGGAGCACACCCGGCGGATATCCCAGGGCGAGACGCGTCTCGTTCCCAGGCTACCAGGAAAGGAAAAATACGACAGGCTATATGGTATACCGCTACGCCTCCCTGATGATATTCCCGAGGATAAAAGAATATCTCAGGAGGATATGAGTAAGCTCAGACCCAGGTTGGATGTTGAAAAATGCAGATATCCTAAATGCACTATATGCGTGGACAATTGTCCCACCCATAGCATAAACCCGGCCCAATCACCGCCGATTTCTTATCAGACCTGCGGTCCCTGTCAGCTCTGGTTCTGTGAGCAGCTTTGTCCTACCGGTGCCATCGAGGTAGATTGGGAACCTGTTGCTAAACGCGAGGAATTTTATAAATTTCTCTTTAGTCAGTTAGCCGAACCAATGAAAGCGAATAAAAAGCTCCGCCGCTATAGGAGTCTGATACCCCCTGAAGAGGAGGGCCAGGGAAAACCACTCTATAGTATTAAGAAACACCCGCGGCTCATAATGCGTAATGGTGTGGCGAGGGTACGCCGCTAGCCACCCAAATTACTCCCCAGCCAGATGCAAACAATACCTTTGCAGGTTGCAGTTGCCCCATTTATTGAGTAGTATTATTAGGTGGAATTAAACGAGCTTCTGGATTTCGCGGTGCCTTTCGCCCAACAGTTTCCGGCGCTCCGGGCTGTCGCCGGATTTATCATCGTTTTCTTTTTACCCGGTTTTGCATGTACTTTCGTCTTTTTTAACCGTGTAAGCGTCATCGAAAGAATCGTCCTGTCGATGGGACTGTCCATCGCCATCGTCACGCTGGGAGTTCTTGTCCTGCATGTCCTTTTCGGAATGACAATAACCGGCTCTACCTCGCTGATAACTATCGCGGTAATAATCGTCCTGGCTGTAATAACTTACTTTATAAAAAGGTATATCGTAAAACGGATGAAGGCTTCCGGTGGGGACTAAATGTACGACATAACCGTGGTGGGCGGCGGCCCGATAGGAAGCTATACCGCCGGCCGACTCGCCGAAATGGGACACAGTGTGCTGGTCCTGGAGAAGAAACCGCGGGCGGGAGAGGCTGTCTGCTGCACGGGTATAGTGGGCATAGAATGCGTTAAAACGTTTAACATCGAAGACAGGCTGATTCTCAGGAAGGTCAACAGCGCCAGCCTCTTTCCACCCTCGGGCAAGCCGCTTTTTATCCAGCGCGAAGAGACGCAGGCCTGTATCCTCGACCGGGTGGCATTCGATATCGCCATGGCGGAGCGCGCGCAGGCAGTCGGCGCCGAATATTTTGTAAATAGCAGGGTAACGGATATCAGCGTAACCAAAGAAGGCGTTACCGTCAACGTATCGGACCGAGGCAAATATACGGAAATACAGTCGAAAGCGGTGGTAATCGCCACCGGATTCGCGCCCAGCTTTCTCCAGAGACTGGAGCTGGGTACCTACGGCGATTTCACGATCGGCGTTCAGGTAGAGATAGAGACCACCGGTATCGAAAAAATCGAGGTATATTTCGGCAACACGGCGCCCGGATTTTTCTCCTGGATAGTGCCAACGACACCGCCCCTGGCGCGCATCGGACTCCTGATGCGAAAGACGCCGGGAATCTACCTGCGAAAGTGGCTGAAGCAGCTGGAAAATGAGGGGAAAATTATGACTCACAAGGCAGAACCGAACTTCGGGGCCATCCCTCTCAAGCCGCTGCCGCGCACCTATGGCCAACGCCTGATAGCGGTCGGGGACGCGGCCGGGCAGGTAAAGCCCACCAGCGGCGGCGGGATTTACTACGGTCTGCTCAGCGCCGAGATAGCTGCCGAGACGCTGCACGGAGCTCTCGAAGACGGCGACCTTTCCGCCAGAAGAATGGCGCGTTACGAGCGGGGCTGGAAAAAGAAGCTGGGACGGGAACTCACCGTGGGCTACTGGGCGAGAAGGATATTCGAACGGCTCAGCGAGAAGCAAATCGATCGTATATTCGAGATAGTAAGGTCGGGCAATATCGACGAAGCCATGCTGAAAGCCAAAGACCTCTCATTCGACTGGCACAGCAAGATGATAATACGTCTGCTAAGATACCAGATGGTAGCCAGAACAATGAACATTTTACGAATGCCGTTCCGGTCTTCTAGTATTGAGTGATAGAGTATAAATCCCCCTTTACGAAAGGGGGAAACCGGTTGAGTGGTAATTAACGGACGGGGAAAAGGGGATTTTATTTACCTCACCCCCTTGGTCCCCCTCTCCAAACTGCATCACCGAATGTAAACCTTTATTATTTGTTTGGAGAGGGGGAAGAGGTGTTGAGAGGGGGCTGCCCCCTTCTCGCTTCGCACTCCCCGGTGGATAATCAGGGAAATCCTACTAGACAACGGACGATGGTACAGTGCGGTAGGGTGGGAATTCTTCGACAGGTTCAGAGTGAGTGGAGGGGTGGGGCGGTCTATTATAAGGAAACGGGCAGGATGCTCATGGGCGGTTGGGTGGGAATAGATATCTAAAATGGGGGGTGGTGCGTTGACGGGTAGCACGATTACTTACTAGAATAGAATAACATCGATACGGGGAGAGACAGATGGTAAACAGCAGCAGCCAGATTCCCAGCCTGGGCGAAGCCGCCGCCAAGTTCCTGGCGACACTATCGGCAGAGAAGCGGGAGGTCAGCCAGCCAGAGGTCTATAAATTCGCCCGGTGGTACGGCTGGGACAGGTCTTTTAGCCGACTGGCGCCACCCGATGTTGCCGGTTACGCCGAGCAGCTATCCCTTTCGGATACCGACTATACCAAGAAGCTGGAATATGTACGGGCTTTCCTGGCTTACGGTAAGAAAGCGGGGTGGAGTCAGACGAATCTGGCCACTCACCTGAAGACGAAAAAATCCAAGTCCGGACCGAAAGCGACCGGCCGACATAGCCAGCGGGAAGTCATCTCCCTGACACGAGAGCGTTACGAGGAAATAGAAATCGAGCTTGCCAACCTCAAGACGAGAAGTCGGGACCTGATAAGCGAAATACAACGAGCTGCCGCCGACAAGGACTTCCGCGAGAATGCGCCGCTGGCGGCTGCCCGAGAAGAACGGGGACACGTGGAGGGGAGAATAAAAGAACTGGGGGAAGCCCTGAAATCCGCGGAAATCCTCGAAGAGAAAAAAGAACCCGCCCTGAAGACGGGGGTGGGCGATACCATCATCCTCCAAGACCTGTCCTCCGGGGAAGAACTGCGTTACATGATAGTAGACCCGCGTGAGGTAGACCCAAGTCGCGGCAAGATATCGAGAGCCTCACCGATGGGCAAGGCGCTCATCGGGCGGCGTAACGGGGATACGGTAGAGATATCGGTACGGGCGGGAAAGCTGCGGTACCGGATTGAACGGATAGAGCGCTGATATATGGTATAATACGGAGTCACGGGGATATAGCTCAGCTGGGAGAGCGCCGCGTTCGCATCGCGGAGGTCGGGGGTTCGAATCCCCCTATCTCCACTTGGGGTGTCAATAGGCAGAACTCCCAATGTCTCTGTCTTCTTCCCATCCGGGGGAACCGGTAGATTATAGTACAGCTTCACCCTCTCTGTCTTCCATACCCTTGTCAGCCTTCGTTCGAGCGCTCTGACCAAACTTTTTGTCAGTTTTTTCCGCGGTTTGCCGCCAAGGTTGCCGCCCTAGCGGTTTCAACTATCTAGTAAGCAGTAACGCCTAAAACGGCATCGAACCCCGGTATTGGGATTCTTTTAAGATTGCCGAATGTAGCTGTGCTGATAAGGTTATACTGAGGCACGGCGCTGGGGGGAAGGGACACGTCGCGGGCGGGATAGACCATCGATTCCAGGATAACCTCGCGGGTGACCTCGCCTTCTTCGCTGATAGCGGCCAGCATACTGAGCGTTGTTAATCCAAAAACAAAGGCGATGGCAAAGAGAAAATCATATCCAATGATACTGAGGGCAGGTAGCTCCAGAAAACTCTCCGGTGACATCCAGGAAAGTGTCAGGTTGAGCTGCCTGGTAGAAAAGAAAGCAGCCCCCAGACTGAATACCATGCCCATTACTGTAGCTAGAGCCAGTCGTCTTGAGAAGAACTGGCGGAGTATTGTTTGCGGTATCAGGTCCCGAATCCAGCCGTTCCAGGCAGTATTGCATACGGCTGATAAAATACCGCGAAAGGTCATTAACAAGAGTAATACACTTATGGCGCCTTTACCGGGAACATCCATGAAAAGGGGTATCAAATCCATCGGTATCCATAACAACTAGGCCGGAAACCAGGCCGATACGGCTATGAGTTTACGCCGCCTGACGTGTTCCACCAGCCAGATGGAAGGAATCTGTACAACCTGCATGGCGAAGGGCAAAGCCGCCAGGATACCTATTTGCAGGTTACTTGTTCCCAGGACGAGGGCGAAGGCGGTTAGAAAGCCGCTGGTGGTGATGCTGAAAAAGACCATGGAAAAACCGCCCTCCAGGGCAAGCCAGCGTAGACCACGAGAAAGGTCTTTTTCAGATATGGTAGGTTTGGGTGCCAGAAATTTTAGTAATCCCATATTTAATTATCCGGTATCCAGATAAGAAAAACACCGTAAATATTAATATTACGCCAAATCAGATATTATGACTAAAGGTTTATATTCCAGAGGTTTCTTTACTTTTTTTCTTCCGTCTTCTCCAGCCGATGACTTCGAGGAGGTCACCGATGGCCTTGTCATGTTGGATTTCGTGTCGCATCGGCATATCAACATCCACCCAGTACCTCAGACGGCGTCCCTCTCGCTTCTTGGTAATATATTCATCAATTTCGAGGTCATTGATGATATTACGGGTTGCCTTTTCGGTAATTCCTATGGTAGAAGCTATTTCCCTGGCTGTAATCCTGGGATGCTGGGCAATTATACATAATACGAGAGCATGGTTAGTTAAAAATTTCCATCCCGGCATGATAATCCCTCCTCGGATTTTGTTAGGGTACCAAGTACAAAAATATTTATAAAAACTATTGACAAATTCCGCTAATATCGTATAATTAATTTAGGAATAATAATTCCTGAATATTATAACATGAATAAAAGGTGATTACAACAGGCCCTGCGGGCCTCATTTTAATTGGCAATATTTTAACTTGAACGAAAAGGAGCGTTGCGAAAGGAAAAATTGAATAGAGCACCGGTGACGGTTACAGCAAAATCTGCTCCCGCTTCTCCCAGAGTCACCACCAGGACCCAACTCCGTAGTAATATCAGCGCGGAGTCTCCCGTCGAACAGGTATGTTCACCTACTGCCCAGGAAGAACCTCCCGGTAAGCACGGCACCGGTAGAGAAAAATTTTTCCGCGGCGTTCCCGATAGCTGCTGGAACGACTGGAAGTGGCACTTTAGGAACCGCATCACGACCATCGAACAGCTTAGCCATTATATCCCGATTTCCTCCGAAGAAAAGTCTCAACTTGAAATGGTTGCCAAACGCTACCCGCTGGCTATCACACCCTATTATCTGTCACTCATTGACCCCGATGACCCGGATGACCCGGTACGGAAACAAGCGGTACCCTCAGTAATGGAAACATCCATGAGTTTCCTGGGAATGGAAGACCCTTTAGGAGAGAAGGAGGACTCAGCAGTCCCGGGGCTGGTCCACCGCTATCCTGACCGGGTGCTGATGGTCCTTACCGATATCTGTCCCATGCTTTGCCGGCACTGCACGCGTAAAAGAGAATGGCGTCATGGTGTCTGGACGCGTACCGATAGCGAAATTGAAAGGATGCTTGACTACATACGGAATAATAGTTGTATCCGGGACGTAATTATCTCCGGTGGCGACCCCCTGACGCTTTCAACGCAGCACTTGGGAAATATCCTTTCCAAACTCAGGGAAATAAAGCATATTGAAATAATACGTATCGGCTCCAGGTTTCCCGTGGTGCTGCCGCAGAGGATTGACAAGGAGTTGTGTGCCGTACTGGCGAAGTACGGCCCTATCTGGTTTAATACCCACTTCAATCACCCCCATGAGCTTACCCCGGAGGCTATAGATGCCTGCGACCGATTACTACGCAGCGGGATACCGGTGAACAACCAGTCGGTGCTGCTGCGGGGTGTCAATGATTCCGTGGAGATAATGACCGAGCTGTGCCATGGCTTACTCAAGGCTAAGGTTCGCCCTTACTATCTTTTCCAGTGCGACGAAGTACAGGGCACGGAGCACCTGCGTACGCCGGTAGAAGTGGGGGTCGGTATAATCGAAGGCATGCGCGGTCATACCTCGGGTCTGGCCGTACCGACCTTTGTCGTCGACCTGGTGCAGGGCGGTGGCAAAGTCCCGCTGCAGCCGAACTATGTCCTGTCGATGACCGATGAAGAGCTTCTATTAAAGAACTACGAGGGACATGTGTATCGGTATCGTAATCCGAACCCGCAATCTCATGTGGGGGAAATACAACCGGTAGAGACAGTTAGCGGTGCCGTCGAGAGCCTGCTGGCGGAGGCCGCGCCGGTTATGGTTAAAAGAAGGAGAAACTGATGCGAATCGGTTTATCGTACGACCTTAAAACGGAAATATCCAGTACTTCCCTGACCGATGATGCCCTTGAAGAATATGATTCACCGGAAACGGTTGAAATTATCGCCGCTGCCCTTGAAGCTAAAGGACACCAGGTTGTCTGGCTGGGCGGCGGTGAGCAGTTTTTGGATAGTATTCGCCGTGAAGAAGTTGATTTTGTTTTTAATATCGCCGAAGGCCGTGGCAGCTACCGCAGCCGGGAGGCTCAGGTACCTTCGATTTTAGAGATGCTGGACATACCTTATACCGGCTCCGACCCATTATGCCTGTCGGTTTGTCTGGACAAGCCCCTCACCAAGAAAATCCTGGTAGCGGAAGGCATTAAAACCCCCAGGTGGCTAGTTGTTGAAGATAAGGAAAGCCAGAGCGTTTTATCGCTGGAAGGGTTTAACTACCCGGTAATTATCAAACCGGCTTACGAAGGCTCCAGTAAAGGCATCCGTCAAACTTCCATTAGCCACAGCCTGCATCAGGCCGTTAATGAAATCCGGCGACTCCTGGAGCTCTATGGGCAACCGGTAATGGTAGAAGAGTTTATTGACGGCGATGAAGTTACCGTGGGTATTGTCGGTAATAAAATCCCGAAAATAGTTGGCGTGATGCGTATTCTGCCCAGGAACAAGGTGGAACATTTCGTTTATTCATTGGAAGTAAAGCGCGACTACGAGGCACTGGTCGACTACGAATGCCCCGCCCGGCTCAAGTCCGAGATAGTAAAGAACATCGAGGATGTAAGCCTTAGAATATTTAAAACGCTGGGCTGCCGCGACTTCGCCCGTGTTGACTTTCGTGTGAAAGGTGACGGCACGCTATACTTTATTGAAATCAATCCTCTGCCGGGACTGGGGACCTACAGCGACCTTATTATCATGGCTATCAAGACGGGGTGGACTCACCAGAGAATTATTGACGCGGTGCTGGATGCTGCTTTGAAGAGGTGTCCGCAATGTCTAAGAGTATAGCCATTGTCTACAATGAGCCACGGCCATCCTATTATGATAAAAATCAAGAGGCAAAGGCCGTCCTGAGCATCCTCCCCTGCGTAGATGCCGTCCGTCAGGCACTGCTCAAGCTTAAATATAACGTTACCGTTGTTCCCCTGTCACCACCGCGTGAAAGTCTCAGAAGCACGCTCGACTCGCTGGACGCCGACCTGGTATTCAATCTTTTCGAAGGATTCCCCGGTGAACCCGAAACGGAGGCGCTGGTACCGGAAATCCTATCAGAAATGAGAAAACCATTCACCGGCTGCCCGGCATCTGCTCTAAGGACTGCCCTCGACAAGTTCGGAGTAAAGAAATCTCTCAGAGCCACCGGTATTCCCACACCGGATTTCCAGCTGCTCAGTCCCCAGAAAATGCATCTTTTCCGGCTCAAGTTCCCCTGTATCGTCAAACCCTGCCGCGAGGATGCCAGTCACGGTATCACCCCCGAAAGCGTTGTCAATGATGTTTCTTCATTACAGCGACGCGTAAAAACAATATACGATAACTACCATAATCAGGCTATCGTAGAGGAGTTCATCAGCGGACGCGAGTTCAATGCTACCATCATTGGCAACACACGGCCCGAGGTGTTGCCGGCATCCGAGATAGTCTACACGCTGCCTCCGGATATGCCGCCGATTCTTACCTTCGAGGCTAAATGGGAACCGGACAGCGTTTATTACAGAAATACGAAGGTAGTATGTCCGGCGAAAATCACGGCTAAAGAACGTGAATCTATACGGAAAACCGCTCTGGCGGCTTACCGCCTGCTCGGCTGTTCGGGATACGCCCGTGTTGACATGCGGATGGATAGTGAGTTTACAATAAACGTTATTGAGATAAATCCCAACCCGGATATATCACCCGGGGCTGGAGTTGCTCTCCAGGCAGCGGCTGCCGGTATGAACTATACACAGTTGATTGAAAAAATAATCAAACTAGCCCTGGATAGGAAAAAATATGAATCCCAAAATACGCCCCATATCAGCTTCAGACAGAACCGCCTTATTACAAATATTAAAAAACACGCCAGAATTTAAGCCGCCTGAGGTCACCGTAGCCGAGGAAGTTATTGATTGCTGCCTGAGAGATAACGAAAAATCGGGCTACTTCATACTGGTCGCCGAGGATGATACCGAAATCACCGGTTATGTCTGCTACGGGCCTACGCCGCTGACCAAAGGTACCTGGGACATTTACTGGGAAGCCGTAGCCCGAAAAAGAAGGGGGCAGGGCATTGGCGGTAAGCTTATAAAAGCTGCCGAGAGAGAAATTAAAAAAGCCCGGGGCAGGCTTGCGTTAATCGAAACATCCTCCACACCGGCATATGAAAAAACCAGGCGATTTTATAACCGGCACGGCTACGACGAGATAGCTCGTGTGCCGGATTTTTACGAACCCGGCGACGACAAACTCATACTTCAAAAGGGATTTAAATAGAGTCGCCAGGTTTCCTTTTTTAAGAAGCAGCAACCTTTGCCTTATTAAATGGAGTATAGAAAAGACCGATGTTCCTCATCAGACGAGTTTATGACGATATCACTCCTGCCAATCAACAGGCAATCGGGCAGGTTCAGGATATTTTACGCACTCAATTCCCTCTCCTCTCGAAGAGAGATATAAGAAAACTCCCGGAGCAGCTGCGTAATCCCATGAAGTACCGTTTCCGCGCGATACTTTTCATCGCCGAGGGTGCCAGAGGCCGCGTTGACGGCTTTGCCCTTCTCTTTCACGAGCCGACCCTGAAATTCTGCTATTTAGACTATATTTCCGCCGCCGAACTAAAAACCGGCGGGGGTATCGGGGGAGCCCTTTACGAAAGGGTGCGCGAGGAAGCTCTCGACCTGGAAACCATGGGACTGTTTTTCGAATGTCTTCCCGATACACCGGAATTAAGCCGCGACCCGGTCATCAGGAAACAGAACGCGGCACGTCTGCGTTTTTACGAAAGATACGGGGCACGCCCCATTATCAACACTGCCTATGAAACCCCCCTCAAACCGGGAGATGACAACCCACCCTACCTCGTTTACGATAACCTGGGACAGGAGATTGAGTTGCCTCGTGATACCGCCCGGGAAATAGTCAGGGCAATCCTGGAGCGTAAGTACCGGGGTATCTGTCCGCCCGAGTATGTCGCGATGGTTGTGGAATCTTTCCAGGATGACCCCGTCCACCTGAGACTGCCCCGCTATATCAAAAGGCCTCCGGTACCTATCCAGCGAACCACACCTCTGGATAAACGCATCAGACTGGTTATCAATGACCGCCACTGGATTCACCATGTAGAAGAACTCGGCTACGTCGAATCTCCGGTAAGAATAGATGCAATTCTGGACGAAATATCTAAAACTACCCTGTTCCAGAAAGTGCCGGTACGCCATTTTTCCGAAGAACATATAAAGAGAGTTCATGACCACCGCTTCGTAAACTATCTGGAGGCGGTCTGTACCCGACTCGACGAGGATACCGCCGTCTATCCCTACGTCTTTCCCGTACGTAATCGAACACGTCCTCCCAAGGATCTACCCATACGCGCCGGCTATTACTGCATCGATACATTCACTCCCCTGACCGGCAACGCCTACCTGGCAGCCAGGCGAGCCGTAGACTGCGCCCTGACAGCGGCGAAACAGCTCCTCGAAGGCTATCGTTTGGCTTACGCACTGGTTCGACCGCCCGGTCACCATGCCGAAATAGCCACCTTCGGTGGCTTCTGCTATTTCAACTCTACGGCGGCAGCCGCCCAGCTTCTCAGTGATTACGGTAAAATCGCTATTCTTGATGTTGATTATCATCACGGTAATGGCCAACAGGAAATATTCTACGAACGTTCCGACGTGCTGACGGTATCCATCCACGGTCAACCACGCTTTACTTACCCCTATTTCAGCGGTTTCATCAGCGAAAAGGGAAAAGGTACCGGAAAAGGGTATAACCTGAATATTCCGCTCCCGGAAAATATTGGCGGTGAGGTTTACATAGAGGCACTTAAAAATGCAATAAAAAGAATAACCAAATTCGGTCCCAAATTCCTCGTTATTGCGCTTGGTCTGGACACTGCCCGGGAAGATCCCACCGGCAGCTGGACCCTGGAAGCTATCGATTTTGAAACTATTGGCGGAATGATCGGTTCAATTAATCTGCCTACGCTTGTTGTCCAGGAAGGCGGCTACGATACCCGCGTGCTGGGAATCAATGCAAGGAGCTTCTTCACCGGATTATGGAACGGTTTGTACGAGCCACATAACAAATAGGCTACACTCCGGAGAAAACTTGCCGTTTTATTATATCTATTTACGGACGATTTTCTACTCTAAAAAGAAGGCCTTTTGGGTAGCTGGATTATACACCTCTCATTGTCGAGTCTCAACAAGACATAACCCTTTTGGAGAGCTTTAGAGATTCGATTAATTAAAAATAGAGGCAACAATCTAGCGAATAATTATGTAACGAATGCTTGAATTGCGCAACGAAGCTCATTATAATCTAGATGTTTAACGCGAAGGAGATGGAAAAAGTTCCGCCTATTGATACCCTATCTCCATTTCTAATTTCCTAAACAAAACGGGGAGGAATCATGAAGGCAATAATCATCTACTGGTCAGCTACCGGAAACACGAAAAAGGTCGCCGAAACAATCGACAACACCCTGAAAAAGAACGGGATAGAGGCCAAGCTGAAGACGGTAAAGGAGAGTAAGAACGAAGATATACTGAACTACGACCTGGTCTTCATAGGGTCACCGTCATACATGTGGGCACCCCCCGATCCGGCGCTGGGATGGGTCAAGGAGAGAATGGACTTTTACCGAGAGAGGGATACCATTAAACTGGGCTCTCCGAAGCTACCGGGGAAAAGGGCGGTGGTTTTCGTGACGTATTCCGGTCCACACACCGGCCTCGGCGAAGCGATACCGGTAGGGAAATACCTGGGGCAGTTCCTGGAGCACATCGGATTCGACGTGCTGGACGAGTGGTACATCGTCGGCGAGTTCCACAGCTCCGAGGAAAACAGCACCAAAGGCAGGCTGGGAGACATCCGGGGGCGCCCTAACCAGGCAGACCTGGACAGCGTCGCCAGAGACGTGGACAAGCTTTTAAAAGCAATCCAGTAATAAAATCCACCGGTAAAGAGGAAATTGAAAGGAAGCGATATATCGCTCGTTCTCCCCGAATTTATCCGCCCGCCCGATGCGGTAGCGGTAGACCTCGACGGGACATTATTAGATAGCAATACCTGCCTTTCGGCGCGTAATCGAGCCGCCCTGGAAAGGTGTACAAAAGAGGGCATACCGGTAATCATCGCCACGTCACGTCCGGCCCGCAGCGTACGCCGCTTCTGCGGCAAAGAATTTATAAATGGGTATTCACGGATACTTCAAAACGGAGCGATAGCTATCGGCGTGCCGCCGCTTATCGGAGAATTCAAGGAATCACTAACGACAGAGCTAGTCCGCAGTATAATCGATTTTATCCTGGAAATGGAGCCTGAGACGCATATCACCATCGAGATGGACGGGTGCGAGTTCGGCACCAACCACCCCCGTGAGCCCGACGACCTCTGGGAAATCAACTCGGCGACACCGGATATGCAGTTGACCCTCGAAGCTGCCCTGACGGGCATTCCCACGAAAATAGCTGCCGGAGGCCTTTCGCGCGATATCTCTCATATAACTGCGGCGTTATCCGCAAGCTTCGGGGATGACATATCGGTCGTGCCCGCCAACGAGAATACATTTTTGAATATCACCAGTAAAAAAGCCACCAAACCGAACGCGTTGCGGAAACTGCTGGGCTTCAAACAGGAACGGCTGGAAAACGTGGTGGCTTTCGGGGACGATTACCCGGACCTGGATATGCTGCAGACATGCGGCATTTCCATAGCCGTAGCCAATGCTATCCCGGAGGTGAAATCCGCCGCCAGATATCACACCGCCAGTAATGATGCCGATGGCGTGTCGATAGCGCTGGAGAAGATGCTGGAGATGTTATCCGGCTAATGGAGCGGACAGCATTTATGTCATCCTCAACAGCCTATTATACTCTGGAAGGAGACACTATTGCTATCAGCAATTTTTACCTGCATTCCGTTGATTAGTGCTTACCTCACCCCCTGCCCCCTCTCCTGTCAAGGCGTTCCGCAGGAGAGGGGGAATAATTAGCAAGATGGGCTTCGCCCCTCTTAAACACCCTGTTTTATGATATTACAGGTGAGAGCCGGAGGGGGGTGAAGGAGTGGCGTAAATTAACGGTCCAGGTCGAGGATAATGCGAGGGCGGTCGGGTGGGAAAAGATATCTAAAAGGGGGAGGGGATATATGCCTCATCCCTCAACCAGATGTTAAAAAAACTAAATACAACCGACTAACTTGAATTAACTCAGCAACAATCCTATTATAAAAACGAAACATCAAGTCATAATTTTTCATCCGTCAGGAGGTTACCATGACACAAACTTCTCAAGACTTATCAATATTGAAAAAATTCGACTTCGAGCGCCCTCCGGTGGGCGTTAAATTTCTCTTAGACAAACCGCCGGGGTTGAAGAAGCTGGACAAGATAATGGATCTCTGCGAGATGCTGGTCGAAGCGCAACAGGGGGAGGCTTTCTACGTTACCAGAGACGAGTTTAGCTGCATCGGGCCGCTGCTGCTGGGTATGACCGCCGACGAACCGGAATTCGAAAGCGGCAAGGTAGGTCCCAAACTGGGGGCTTACAAAGACGTCCGGGCCAACCGCCGCATCTACCAGTACCTGCCCAAATGTCCCCGCGACTCAATTCAATACGTGGCTTTCGCTCCCCTGGACAAACTTACCTTCGAGCCAGACATATTAATTATCCTGGCGGACTCCAGCCAGGCCGAGATATTCATCCGGGCTAAAGCCTATACCACCGGGGAGATGTGGACAGCCCGGGGGACACCGGTGGTAGGCTGCGCCTGGTTATATATTTACCCCTACCTCAGCGGCGAAATGAACCTCGGCATTACCGGCGTCGGCTTCGGGATGAGGGCGAGGCGCCTGTTCCCGGAAGGACGAATACTGATAACGATACCCTGGGACAAGCTGCCCGGCATTTTGAAAAACCTGGAGGAGATGGAATGGGTGCCCGAGTCCTTTAACCTGGGACCGGAGGGGCATAAGAAGAAGGTCAGGAGAATATTAGAGGAAATCAGGCGGGAATCAGAGGAAGCGGGAAGCTGATGCTATGACGGGACTAAAATACGAGAATAACCTGGTCAAGTTACCGGGGGAAGGGCGGCGGGGTCCCGGCGGAGCCCTCATGAGCGGAGAACTCGTGCCCGAATGTAATGTTTACCTGGAGTACAGCCGGATATGGGACATGCCCATCCCCAATCCCATCGAAATGAGCCACGCGCACAGCTACGACGAAATCGTCCTCAACATCGGCTCCGACCCGGACAATCCGGAAATACTCGGTGGGGAAATAGAAGCCTACATGGGCAGCGAGAAACAGGTAACCGATAAAACCAGCGCCGTTTTTATCCCTAAAAATGTTGAGCACGGCCCGGTTAAGTGGACGAAATTCGAAAGACCGCATATTCAAATGTCGATTGTCCTGGGGACGGGCGACCTCAAAGAGGCGCTGCCCGTGGGTCGCAAGACGTCCGATTAGCCCGATATATCGTTAATGGTATATCATACAGATAGA
>CAZCZJ010000027.1:22952-25684 GCA_964503235.1 uncultured Dehalococcoidaceae bacterium
TCGCAAGACGTCCGATTAGCCCGATATATCGTTAATGGTATATCATACAGATAGACACCGATAATCTCAGGAGGTTATATATGAGTGCCAAGAAACGTGACTACTCTATCTTCGAGAAATTCAACTTCGAAAGGAAGCCGGTCGGCGTCAAGTATTCGCTGATAAAGCCGGAGGGAATCGAACCAACGGACAAAAGCCTGGCCCTCTGCGAGCTGTTCGCCGAAGCGCATAACAGCAAACCTTTCTACGTGACCAAGGAAAACGTGCAGTGCGGGGAGCAGGTACTGGGGATTGTGGAATATCCGCCGATGATGTACAGCGGGTCGCTGGGACACATGTACTCGATGTTTAAAGATGCCGGCGCCAACCGCAGAATCTACGATTACACCCCGCATCTTCCTATCGATTCCGTTAAATACATCTCCCACGCAACAGTAGACCAGATGAATTTCGACCCCGATTTGCTGATTATCACCGCCAATACGAAGCAGGCGGAAATAATCCTCAGGGCCAGCAGTTTTTCCGACGGGAAGATGTGGAATTTCAAGGGCACGACCTGCCTCGCCTGCGCCTGGATATACGCCCACCCCTACCTCAACGGGGAAATGAATTGCACGGTAAGCGGACTGGGCTACAGCATGAAAGCCAGAGAAGTACTGCCCGAAGGACTGTTTATTATCACGTTCCCCTTCGACCATATCTCAGGTCTGATTGAGAACCTCGAGGAGATGGAGTGGGAACCCTACTGGTTCAACCTGGGCAGAGAAGGATTTATCGCCGAGAATAAAAAGAGAAGCGAAGAGCTGGGCGAGAAACTCGGACAACCGAGTACGCATTATCACGAATAGTTAGAGAGAAGCATCAGCTATCACTTACATCTTTTCCATGAGGTAATTAAGACGAATAATTTGAAGGAGGCTAACATGGCTTCAAAACAGCGAGACTACTCCGCTTTGGATAAATTCAATTTCGAGAGAAAGCCGGTCGGCGTAAAGTTCATGATTACCAAGCCGGAAGGTATCAAACACATCGATAAAGAACTGAACATGTGCGAGATGCTCAAAGAAGCCCAGGATAACGACGCCTTTTACGTGGCGCCCGAGGACTGGGTCTGCGTGGGTGTGGAACAGATGATACTGGGTATGAAAGACCCGGAACCAGTACTCGTCAGCGGTATCTTCGGCGGGGAGGAGGGGCTGTTCAAGGGGAACAGTGCCTGCCGCGCCATGTACGACTATCTCCCCAGAATGCAGAAGGGTTCGGTGCAGTATGTAGCCTTCGCTCCGCTGGACAAGATGACTTTCGACCCGGACGTATTAATTATGACTGCCACCCTGCCCCAGGCACAGACTCTATTACGGTCTATCAACTACTCCACGGGAAGACCTTTCGTCAGTCAGGTGACACCGGTGGTAGCCTGCTCCTGGATTTACGTCTACCCGGTCGTCAGCGGCGAGCTTAACTACTTCGTCACCGGCCTGGGACTGGGTGTTCAGGCGATGAACATTTTCCCACCGGGCCTTTTCATCATATCGGTGCCGTTCCAGCTTATCCCCACCATGCTGGATAACATCAAGGATATGCATTACAGTCCGGAGCTCATGCCGGGACCGGGCGGTGTAGAACACCGGAAACGGGTAAACAAATTCAAGGAAGATTTAAAGAAAAAGATAGAACAATAAAAGCGATTAGATTGGGAAGGAGATAAAATGGCAGATACCAAATACGGACAATATCTGGTTACCATACCCTTCCACAAGGCGGGAGAGGGGGCATTATTCGCCACCGGGGGAGACATCCTCGGAGGTTTCGACCTGAACGTAATCTACGCCTGCGGTTACAAGACGGGCATTACCGGTCTATCGACCAAGCCGCACGTACACAACTACGATGAAGCCGTGTTTTTCATCGGCTCCGACCCTTATGCCCTGGACGACCTCGGCGCCGAGGTGGAGATATCCATCGGAGAGCTGGGGAAAGAGGAGAAGCACCATTTCAACAAGCCCACGGTGCTGGTAGCCCCGAAAGGTCTGCACCACTGCCCGATAGTAACCAAGGAAATACATAAGCCCTACGTGTGCATGGCGGTATCGCTGACGGGCAAGAGGTCGGACTAACCGGGTATTTTATAGACTGTTAACAAAACAAGAGTATCTGGAGGTCAGACGTGCCTGAGTACGGATATGCCGGTGAAATTCTAAATATCGATTTATCCACAGGAAATATTACCTGGCTGCCCACCGCCGCTTACGCCGACAGGTTCCTGGGGGGTAGGGGCATTGCCGCCAAGATATACTGGGACATGGTGCCCCCCGAAACGGGAGCCTTCGACGCCGATAACTGCCTGGTATACGCCACCGGACCGATAACCGGATTTACCAGAGTGGCGGGAGGCAGCCGATGGCAGGTCTGCGGAAAATCGTCGGTGATGGACCCCCCAGCCTTCTCCTACGCCAACCTGGGTGAAAAGTGGGGCACCTGGCTTAAATATGCCGGGTACGACGGGCTGGTGGTGCGGGGGAAAGCCGAGAAGCCAGTCTATATCATCATCAACAATGATACCGTCGAAATTAGAGACGCCTCTGTACTCTGGGGAAAGTCAGCCATAGAATCAGGCGACCACCTGAAAGCGGAGCTGGGAAAAGAGTACAGCGTATTGACAATAGGGCCTGCCGCTGAGAACCTGGTATCTTTCGCCACGATGCTGACCGATGACGGCGCCTCCGGTGCCG
>CAZCZJ010000028.1:0-5028 GCA_964503235.1 uncultured Dehalococcoidaceae bacterium
GTTATAGGCAAAAGCCCAGAAGAGGTTCTGCTTGATAGTCCTCATGGTGCGGCGGCTGAGTGAAATAGCGGTAGTAATACCGGCCAGGTCGCCGCTGATAAGAGTAATGTCACCGGTCTCCACAGCCACATCGGTGCCGGTGCCGATGGCAATACCGACATCCGCCTGAGCCAGAGCCGGAGCATCATTGATACCGTCGCCAACCATAGCCACTACCCTGCCCTCGTCCTGAAGCTTCTTTACCTCGGCGGCTTTGTTTTCCGGCAACACCTCGGCCAGAACGCGCTCGATACCCGCTTCGCGAGCTATCGCCTCGGCCGTATTACGGTTATCACCGGTGACGGCAACTACCTCGATACCCAAATTTTTAAGCTCGGTTATGACGGCTCCCGCCCCCGGTTTCAGGGTATCCGCCAGACCGACAACGCCGGCTATCTGCCCATCCACCGCCAGAAACATCACCGTTTTCCCTTTAGACTGGAGCCCGTTAGCCTCTAACATCAGATTTTTTATAGAGATGTTGTTGTCGTCCATGAATTTCCTGTTGCCCATCAGGACTTTTTTACCGCCGACTACAGCTTCAGTGCCGTGCCCGGGAACCGCCTGAAAGTGTGAAGCTTTACCGATTTTCAACTTCTCATCGCGGGCTTTCCTGACTACAGCCTCGGCAAGGGGATGCTCCGACATACTCTCCACCGCCGCGGCGAGGCGGAGCACCTCTTTTTCCGAAAGCGGCGGGACGGTTATAATATCGGTCACCGCGGGTTCGCCGACTGTCAACGTGCCCGTTTTATCCAGAAGCATGGTATCCACTTTATAAAATTTTTCCAGAGCACCGGCGCTTTTTATGAGAACGCCGTACTCGGCGCCTTTACCCGTACCAACCATGATAGCCGTGGGCGTCGCCAGGCCGAGAGCGCAGGGACAGGCGATAATAAGGACGGCGATGAAGTTGAGGAAAGCGAAGGTCAGCGATGGTGCCGGACCTACCAGATACCAGATGATAAACGTGATTACGGCGATACCGATAACCACCGGCACGAAATAGCTGGCAATAACATCAGCCAGACGCTGGATGGGGGCTTTGCTGCCCTGGGCTTCCTCCACCAGGCGGACAATCTGCGCCAGGGTGGTATCCTTCCCTATCCTGGTCGCCTCGAACCGGAAGCTGCCCGTCCTGTTGATGGTAGCCCCGATGACATCGTCACCCTCTTGCTTCTCCACGGGGATGCTTTCGCCGGAAATCATCGACTCGTCGACACTGGAATATCCCTCCCGGATAACGCCATCCACGGGCACTCTCTCGCCGGGTCTGACAACAACAATATCGCCGACGAGTACCTCTTCAACCGATATTTCCGTTTCTTTACCGTCACGGATAACCAGAGCCGTTTTCGGTCTCATGCCGATAAGCTTTTTAATGGCATCGGAGGTATGGCCTCTGGCCCTGGCCTCCAGAAAACGGCCGAGTAATATCAAAGCGACTATCATCGCCGAGGTATCGAAGTACAGGTTTGACTCCAGTCCACCGGCAGTGAAAATACCGGGGGCAATTACGGCTACGACGCTGTAAAAATAGGCCGCCGAGGTACCCACCGCTATCAGGGTATTCATATCGGCGGTCTTATGCTTCAGGGCACCCCAGGCACCTTTGTAGAACCTCAATCCCGCCCAGAACTGTACCGGTGTCGCCAGAGCCCAAAGCAGGTAAGGTCTGCCCGTGAAAGCAGTTACCCACATCAGCGCCATAATAACTACTGCCAAAGCAACCGCGACAATAAATCTGGCCCTGACCGCCCGGGTCTCACGCTTTGAAGCCTCAGAGACATCTTCCAGAGTTTCAGCTTCAGCGCCGAGGGTATAACCGGCATCTTCCACGGCATGGCGTAAGTCAGCAACTTCGACGTCTTCCAGGTATTCCACGGTGGCCTTCTCCGAAGCCAGATTTACGTTTACCGAAACAACACCGGGGACACTTCCTAAAGCTTCTTCAACGCGCGCCACACAGGAGGCACAGGTCATACCGCCGACCGGAAAAATCGACTTTTTTACGGCTGTGCCGTAGCCTGTCCCGGAGATGGTATCTTTGATGGAGGCGAGGTCTACCTGTGCGGGGTCGTATTCCAGCGAAGCTTTACCGGAGGCAAAGTTAACCTTCGCCTGTGCCACCCCTTTCTTTTCCGCCAGAGCTTTCTCCACCGTGGCGGCACAGGTGGTACATGTCATACCCGTTACGTGGATACGGGCTTTCCGTGTATTTTTAGTTTTTACCGGCATTATTCTAAATCCCTGATATCTTCGGGCGAAGAAGCATTATTATATATATGATACCCGAAAAGCAAAATAATAGCTGTGACTTTACTCTCAACTTGAAAAAATCTCGGAATTTCTCTTTTTATTAATAACATTTTAATAATTGACTGCTATATTGCCTGTAGAGAAAGGGGGAAATATCGCATGAAAAGAGGAAAGAAAATAGCGTTAATCGCCTTGATGGCGGTGGTGGCACTGGCCGGGACCATCGGCGGTGTAGCCGTGGCACAATCGGGAGACGAGGAAACAACGACCACTTCAGAAACCGCCAGGTTTGCTTACCTAGAAAGAGTCTGCGAAATCTACCAGGAGAAAACCGGCGTCTCCATCGATGCGGATACACTGAAAGACGCGCTTTGCCAGGCCGGAGACGAGCAGAGGGAGCAGGTCCGCAACCAGTTCCGACAGCGCCTCATCGACGAGGGAATACTCACCGAGGAACAGCTTACCGAGTTGGAAGCGTGGTTCCAAGCCAAGCCCGATGTGCTAACTGAGGAATTCAAGGGGTGGGTACAGTCAAGGCCGGACGACTTGCCCAAGAGATTCGGTTTTGGTATCCAACAGGGCGAGCGGTTCGCTTTCGGATTCGGCTTTCATCTCAGTAAGGGATTCGGCCAAGGCATCGGCGGACGGTGCCAGCAAGGTAACGGGGCGGAGTAATAATCCAACCTCAATAACATCGAATCAGATAAATACCAGAGGGAGGGGGTTAACCCCCTCCTTTCTATATTAACAATTTCTTAACATTTGTGTTATAACATAATAGGGAAGTAATTGTGTTTCGAGGGCTTGATAATGGCAGGTAAAAAGGTACTGGTGGTAGACGATGATGAAAAAACGGTAGAACTGGTAAAACTCTACCTTAACCGTGACGGCTACCGGGTTATTACGGCGTACGAGGGAGAAGAGGCTTTGCGGCTAGCCCGGGAAGCCCACCCGGACCTTATCGTACTGGACCTTATGCTGCCCGGCATCAACGGACTGGAGATATGCCGTACGCTCAGGCAAGAGTCCGATATTCCCATCATCATGCTTACCGCCATGACCACCGACGAAGACAGGCTCAGGGGACTCGACCTGGGCGCCGACGACTACGTAACCAAACCCTTCAGTCCCCGGGAGCTGGCAGCCAGGGTAAGAGCGGTACTGCGGCGTATCCCGGGGGAGCGGGGTCCGGACAAAATCACGTACGGCAACCTTACCCTGGACTTCCTGAAGTATGAAGCCAGCGTAGCCGACCGCTCGTTGAAGCTGACGCCGGTTGAATTTAAGATTCTCGGTGCGATGGCGAAAGAACCGGGCCGGGTATTCAGTCGGGCACAAATCATCGAAAAAGCCCTCGGCCATGATTTCGACGGATTTGACCGTACCATCGACGTTCATATCCTCAAACTCCGCCGCAAGCTTGAGCCGGACCCGCGCCATCCGCGGTATATACAAACAATCTACGGCGCTGGCTACAAGCTGCTGGAGGTAAACGGTGATACACAGTCTTAATTTCCGGCTCCTGGCAGCCTTCGGCCTTGTCATCGTTATCATCATCGGCGCAGCTTTCTTCTTCGCCAACCGGGCTGCCCGTGCGGAAATCGGCCGCATCGGGGAACAAATCGAGCTGTCCCAGGTCAGAAAAATGGAAGGATTACTATCCACATATTTTTTCGGCAACAGGAACTGGGAAGGTATCCAGCCTTATGTGGTCGAACTGGGTGATATATACGGTCGACGCATCATACTGACGGACGCTAGCAACACCGTAGTCGCCGACTCGGCTGAGGAACTCATCGGCACTTCATACTCGGTCGATACAGGTTCACAGGGAAGGAAAATGATGCCGCCCTGGGCAGCCCGCTCTATCGGCACCCTCCATGTTGACACCACCGAGCCATCCGAGATAAACAAAGCCGCTATGCAGTTAGCTTTTAATTCAATAGGACGCTTTTTTATCTGGGGAGGCCTGATAGCGGTGGTGGTGGCTTTAATACTCACATTCGTTCTGTCACGTCGTATATTGTCACCGGTGAAAGCCCTGACCAAAGCGTCCAGAAAACTGGGAAAAGGCGATTTCTCACAGAGAGTAAACGTCGGTGATAGAGGCGAGGTCGGCGAACTGGCCGAATCGTTTAATACCATGGCCGGTGACCTCGAGCATAACGAGCGGCTACGGCGTAATATGGTGGCGGACGTCGCTCATGAATTGAGGACGCCCCTTTCCAACCTGAACGGCTATCTGGAAGCGATACGCGACGGAGTGATAAAACCCGACGCCGAAACCATCCGCTCACTCAGCGAGGAGGCGGCAACGTTATCCGGACTCGTCAATGACCTCCAGGAGTTAAGTTTGGCCGATGCCGGAGAACTCAAACTCGCTTATCAACCGGAAGATATTTCCACACTCATCAAGGAAGCCGTGGCGGCGGTACGAACCAGGGCGAATGCCAAGAAAATAAAACTATCCGCCGACCTCTCGGCCGGTCTCCCGCGGATTAATATTGACTCTCAGCGTATCAAGCAGGTTTTGAACAATCTCCTGGCGAACGCGGTAGCCCACACCGAAAGTAAAGGCAATATCACCGTAACGGCGCAACTGAAGGCTAACGAGATAATTACCAGCGTAACCGACACGGGTGAGGGAATCAGTGCCGAGGACCTGCCCAATATTTTCGAGCGTTTTTACCGCGTCGATAAGTCACGGGCGAGGTCTACCGGGGGCAGCGG
>CAZCZJ010000028.1:5128-25643 GCA_964503235.1 uncultured Dehalococcoidaceae bacterium
TCGAGCGTTTTTACCGCGTCGATAAGTCACGGGCGAGGTCTACCGGGGGCAGCGGTCTGGGCCTGACTATTGCCAAACGCCTGGTAGAAGCGCATGGCGGTAAAATCTGGGCCGAGAGCGAACCGGGCAAAGGGTCTACTTTCTCCTTTACACTGCCCGTTACCCGGTAATCCCGCTACTAGCGAATCGGCACATAGATGTCCAGCTCCGAATCCGGGCTATCCATGCCTTTGAATCGTTTTGGATCATAATACTCAAAGATGTAGGTGAACGACTGCTCCAGACCGGCCTCCGATACCCAGTCGAGAATCTTTTAAGGCCAGTCCTACTTTATATCGTCCGCGTGGAAACGCCGAACCTGTCCGCCAGTTCTCCGTCGGTTACGGTCCCTCTATTTATTAGTAGTAACGTTACCTCTAATAGCCTGTTTATTTTCATGGCAGCCACCCCCGTATTTTCCCATTATACAACAATAATATGACATATAGTTGTCATATTCTGATGACTTCCGTTTGTTATAAATTGCTATATGTGGTTTTGGTTAATTTCTTACACTCACCCCCCTCACAAACTCCCCCCAGAGTTTGTAGTGAACCTTTCCTATATATACCAGGTGTGTTTAAGAGGGGTTTCACCCCTCTTTTCCATAACGGGCGGGTGGGCGGGAAAAATAAAACGAGGCGGGGAGGGGTCAGGGGTGAGGTAAGCACCCACCAATCAAATGAAACTACAATCCTATAAAAGATTCGCCCACACCAGTCACGTATAATGCTATAATGTACCTGTATTTAAAAAGAGATATTAATTATGGACGATAAAAGCCTTGAAATGCTGGAGTTCCCGCGGATAAGGGAGATACTGGCCGGGTATACCAGGTTTGCCATGAGCCGCGAGCTTGCCTTAAACCTGAAACCGGGTACGGACTACGAACAGGTATCGCTGCTACTACAGCGGACGGCGGAAGCACGCCAGCTACTGGCTCTGGACAAAGGATTTGCCACGGGTGAAATCCCGGACATCCGGGAAACGCTGAAAATGGCGTCGCTGCAAAGTGTCCTGGAACCCCGGAGTCTGCTGGAGATACAGCAGGCATTGAGCTCGCTTCACCAGCTCCGACGCTACCTGAACGGCTCCGCCGCCGATTTTCCTCTGCTCTGGGATATCGCCAGCGGCATTGTTGAGCTGAATCAGGTAGAAAGAGACATCGCGGCATGCATCGACGTATCGGGTGAAGTGGTCGATAGCGCCTCCCCCACCCTGGCCGATATCCGCCGACAGCTCAGAGATACCCGCGAGCAGACACTGGAACGCCTGGAAGGCATTGTCAGGTCGCCCCGCGGCAAACGCGTACTCCAGGAAGATATCATTACGGAACGGGAGGGGCGCTACGTTATCCTGGTCAAGATGGAGTGCCGGCACGATATCAAGGGAATCGTCCACGACATTTCCAACACCGGCGCCACCGTTTTCATGGAACCCACGGCTACCGTGGGGCTGGGAAACGCCCTGCGGGAGCTGATAATCGAGGAAAGACACGAGGTAGAGCGTATTTTGGGTCTGCTTACCGCCGAGGTGGGGGCCCACAGTGACGATATTCTAAACAGCATCAACCTGGCAGCGGAACTGGACCTGGTGTTGGCGAAAGCCAGGTACGCTATTAAAATGAAAGCCACCGAACCTGCTATTATAGCTCCGGATAAAGTCAGGTCATCTAGAAACAACGACCAAGCCTATCTGAAGCTGGTTAATGCCAGGCACCCGTTACTCGGCGATAAAGCCGTGCCGTTTTCCCTGGAAATCGGACGTGATTTCTCCATTCTGGTCATTACCGGTCCCAATACCGGTGGTAAAACGGTAACGCTGAAAACCATCGGCCTGCTCAGCCTGATGACACAGGCAGGCATCCCCATTCCCGCTTTAAAAGAAAGCCGGCTACCGCTTTTCGACGGTGTTTTTGCCGATATCGGCGATGAGCAGAGCATCGAACAGACCCTCTCCAGTTTCAGCTGGCATATGGGTAATATCGTCCGTATCATCAAAGGGGCTACGAGGAACAGCCTGGTGCTTCTCGATGAACTGGGCACCAGCACCGACCCCGCCGAGGGTTCCGCCCTGGCACGGGCTATCCTGCGTTACTTCCTCGACCGTAAAACACTGACCGTAGCCACCACGCATTACGGAGACCTCAAAGCTTTTGCTTATACCACGTCGGGGCTGGAAAACGCCTCGCTGGAGTTCGACCCGGCTACACTGCAACCGACCTACCAGCTGACGGTGGGGATTCCGGGGGGCAGCAATGCCATGGCGACCGCCGCCCGACTGGGCATTCCGTCCGAGATTATCGACGATGCCAGGGGCATGCTTGCGGAAGGCAGCCAGGAACTGGAAAACCTGCTTACCAGTCTTATGGTAGAAAAGCAGAAAGCAGAATCCATAAGGAATGAACTATCGGTAGAGCGGGACGAGTTTAGCCGACGCAATGCCGAACTCGATAAAGAACGGAAACGCCTGGAAACCGAGGAGCGGTATATTACCCAGGAAGCGAGAGACCGCATCCTGAGCGAGGCGGCCGAGCTGCATAAAGAAATCAGGAAGGCTGCCGCGGAATTAAGGAAGAAAAAGGCAGCCGAAACTATCGGGCAGGCCAGAGAAACCCTGGCAGGAGTGCGTCAACAGCTCGACAACGAAACCTGGAATATTCGTAAATCATCAGACCAGGAAACTGAGTCTGAGATGATAAAAGTCGGCGATGATGTCTGGATAAAAGAGGCCGGTCTGGCCGCAACCGTGCTGGCGATATCCGAAGAATCGCGGGAGGTGGACGTCCAGGCGGGGCGCACTAAAATGCGACTCGGCATCGACGGTATTACAAAAATAACCGAGGGGCCAAGTAAAGTCCCTCCGGTAACGGGAAGCCTGCCTTCGGTAAGAAGCGTCCCCTTACAGCTGGACCTGAGAGGCAAGCGTGCCGACGAAATCGAGCCGGAAGTCGATAGCTATCTCAACGACGCGGTGCAGTCGAATATGGGTCAGGCCCGCATCATTCACGGCATCGGTACGGGTACGGTACGCACTATCGTCCGAGAGTATCTCAGCACACACCCCTTAGTAAAATCCTTCCGTCCCGGTGAGAGGGATGAAGGCGGCGACGGCGCTACCATCGTCAGCCTGTGACGATAAAAAATCTACGGGAGTATTCGTTGTGACACTGATATCTCACCATCGCACTCTCAACCGTGAGAAAACGCTGGGCTTCCTCGGTAAGCTGGCGGAGTATTCCAGCGCGAGTAGTTATTCGCTCTACCTGCCGCTCCACCCGGACCATAGCGAAGTGAAAAAATCGCTTGAAGAGATATCCGTACCGGCGGAGATGATACCGCAGCTGGCGGAGGTTATCGATAAATCCCATGCGGGAGGCGTAGTGTTCTGGAGCGGTGAAGGCAAATACCTGGTCATATCTCCGTTCCCGATTGCCGAAAAATCACTGGTTCGAGGATTCTCCACCGAGATACTGTCCTCGCTTCTGGAAAAGGACTACCTGATTGGTATCGTGCTGGTACGCCTGGGAGCGTATGCGGTCGGCGTGTGCCGCGGTGAGACAATTATCAGCAGCAAGATCGGTACCGGCAACATCCACGGACGTCATAAGAAAGGCGGTTCATCAGCCCACCGCTTCGAACGGCACCGCGATAAGCAGATAGAGTACTTCTTTACCCGTGTCTGCCAGCGTGCCCGTGAGCACCTGGAACCTCATGTAAAATCGCTGGAATACCTGGTTTATGGTGGCGCACGTACGACAATCAGGGACCTTAATAAACAGTGTTCTTTTCTGGAAAGACTGGACACCCCAACGCTGCCGCCATTGCTGGATATTCCCGAGCCGCGCCAGGTAGTCCTGAAAATTGCTCTGGACCGCATCTGGTCGAGTACGGTATACGAATGGCGTGAAGAAGACTGAGATTATCCGGACATCATGGTTTTTAGCTGTTCGATTGCCGGTGGCAGTACTTCGCCGATAGCCTCGGTAAAGCGCAGGTGAGTTTCCTTATCATAAGGCGTTTCGCCCTGGTTGATAATTACCAGCTTCGCCCCTACCTGCAACGCTACGCGGGGCATATCGGCGGCGGGGTAAACCACCAGGCTGGAGCCGACAACGAGAAAAATGTCGCACATCTTCGAATGCTCGTAGGACTCGCGGAGGTCTTTCTCGGGCAAAGACATTCCGAAATTGACCACGGTGGAGACGACTTTGCCACCACAGAGCGGGCATTCGCTTTCGCCCTCGATGCGGTCCATCTTAAACTCACACCGCTCACAGCGTACCTTGGTCATATTCCCGTGGAGCTCCGCCAGCAGTTCCGGTTTTATTCCCGATTTCAAATGCAGATTGTCTACGTTCTGCGAGATAAGGAATTCCATTTTACCCAGATTTTGAAGCTCGGTGATAGCATTATGGCCGCTGTTGGGTTCAACCCCGGTGAAATCCTGCTTAGGGGTGGAAAGCCCCTTATCCCGCCTGGTCCACAGCCCGTCAGGCCCGCGGAAGTCACGGAGTCCGGACTCGGTGCTGATACCGGCACCGGTAAACGCAACAAGATATTTCGACTTGTATATCCACTGTGCTAACGTGGCGATTCTCTCATCTAGATCGGATGTCATCTGAGCAACTCTCCCTTACTGGTTTAGCTTTTTGAGCGCCTGCTGGAACATCGTCCGGTGGTGCTTCTCCCGCTCGAAAGCCAGGCGGAAAGACTCGGCCGCTTCCTGTCTGCCTTCAGCTTCCGCCTCCTTGATGAATTTAGGGTACATGGAAATAATCTGCAGGTTCTCTCCTTCCGCGGCTTCTTTCAGGTTCTCCTTGGTTATTTTGATAACACCCATGGTCTTTAGATGGTTCAAGGCGTGTACCACTTCGGCGCCAGCCGCCTCGCGGAATAACTGGGCTATCTCCACATATCCCTCTTCGATAGCTTTATGAGCATAAGCAAGATATTCAATATTGGTCTGACTTTCATCTGCAAATGCTATTTTCAGGTTCTCATCTGTCTTGGTCATCAGATACCTCCTGAAAGTTGGCTCATTATTTATTATATATATACAGTTTAGTTATCTCAGACAAACAGGCTGCCGATTTGATAAATCAGGGTCGCGACCAGCCAGCCCAGCACCAGTGTATAACCAAACGCAAAGAAAGTCCACTTCCATGAACCGGTTTCTTTTCTGATTATACCCAGTGTAGCCACACAGGGTATATAAAGCAGTACCATTGCCATAAAGGCGAAAGCAATAAGGGGCGTCCAGCCGAGTTGCGCACTCAGCACCGCTCCGAAACCCGCCGCTCCCTCGGCACCGGCAAAGAGCGTGCCGAAAGTACCGACTACCGTCTCTTTAGCCAGAACGCCGAATATCAGGGCCACGGCTGCCTGCCACTGCCCGAATCCTGCCGGAGAGAAAACCGGGGCAATCGCCCGTCCGATACTCTCCAAAACATCAAAGTAATTTAAAAACCAGATAATTATCACCGCACCGAAAATCAACGTACCCGCCCGGGTAAGGAAGGCTTTACCATGCTCCCAGGCATGCGCCAGAACTCCTGTAATCGTCGGGAGACGATAGGGAGGCAACTCCATAACAAAGTGTCCGCTTTCACCGGGCAGCAGCTTCTTACGGAAGAGCCAGGCGAGAAGAATCGCCAGGATAACGCCGATGGCATACATCGCAAAGACAACCAGTCCCTGGTAGGCGGTAAAAAAGGCGGCGGCTAGAAATACATAGATGGGAAGCCTGCCACCGCAGGACATCAGGGGCGTAACCAGAATAGTAGCCAGTCTGTCTTTAGGATTCTCGATAGTACGGCTGGACATTATCGCCGCGACAGTGCACCCGAAGCCCAGCATCAGGGTAACGAAAGAACGCCCGTGCAGGCCGAGTCGGTGCATCAACCGATCCATAACGAAAGCCGCCCGCGCCAGGTAGCCGGTATCTTCGAGGACGGACATGGCGATATACAGCAAGAAGATAATCGGGATGAAGGAAAGCACCGCGCCGACACCGCCGATAATCCCATCGGAAAGCAGCGAACTCAGCCATGCCGGTGATATCACCGCCGCCTGTTCCGCCAGCCAGTCCATTCCCTGGGTTATCCAGCCTATTAAAGGTGTGGATGCGGAAAAAGTGAACTGGAAGACACCGAAAAGGATAAGCAGGAAAAGGGGAATACCCAGCCAGCGATTCAACATCAGGCGGTCGATGCGGTCGGTTATCGTCACCTTTTCTACCAGCGGCTTTTCGAGGACGTCCTTCATCAACCCGCTGATGAAGCCGTACCTGGCATCGGCAATCATCGTCTCGGCATCATCACCGTGAATTCTCCGCAGATGCGCCAGGCTTTCATCTCTGGTCTTGATTAATTCGTTATAATCCACCGTTACGCCTGCCCGACCTTTTGCTCAATCTCTTTATCCTCTTCCAATAATTTCACCGCCAGCCACCGGGGAGAGTAGCTACCGGCCAGAGCACTGCCGGATATTGACTTTTCCAGCTTCTCAATCTCTTCCTCGACATCATGACCATAGTGCAGGTTTATACCCTTCACCCGAATGCTGCCCTCGGCGGCATCGATAATGGTCTGCAACAGCTCCTCAGTTCCCTGATTCCGCGCGGCTACCATCGGTACGACCGGTGCCCCCAGAAGCTCGGAGAGTCCGGCAACATCAATACGATAGTTCCTCGACTCCGCCACATCCATCATATTGAGAGCGATGACCAGACTGGTCTTCATTTCCAGTAATTGCACGGTCAGATAGAGGTTTCTTTCCAGACTGGAAGCGTCAACAACGTCAACGACGACATCGGGTTTCTCATCGACGATATAGTTCCTGGCTATCACCTCATCCAGCGAATAGGCGGTCAGGCTGTAGACACCGGGAAGGTCGACAACCTTGATGTTGCGTTTTTTAAAAGTAAGATTTCCTTCTTTTTTCTCAACCGTTACTCCCGGCCAGTTACCTACCCGCTGCCTGGTACCGGTCATATTATTGAAAACGGTGGTTTTTCCCGAATTGGGATTGCCCGCCAGGGCTATAGTCAGTCTCTTCTTTTCCATACGATACGATTATATGTAGGCAACCAGTATTTTGGCGGCAACGCCGTGTCCCAGAGCCATCCGGGAGCCACGCACCTCAATAACGACCTGACCGGGCCGGCCGCTGCTGATGACTTTTAATTTAACTCCCGGGGTCAGTCCCATATCGGCCAGTCTTCTCTGTAAACCCCATCCGGCTCCGAGGGCTATCACGGTAACCGTTTCACCGGCTTTAGCCCGGCTTAACATTCCCTGAGTTAATTCAACCTGAATATTGGCAGCTTCTTCTCTCCGCAAGGCAAGGTCATACCCTTTTATCCTGATTTCCACCGGGTCTCCCAACGGAGCCACCCTCTGCATTTCAACTTCAGCGCCGGCCACCACTCCCATATCAAGCAGACGCCGTCGTATGCCTTTACCGCCGCCGACTTTTACAATCATCGCTTTTTCGCGGGGTACCAGTTCGCCCAACGATTTCACCATCATCTGTACAATCCCTCAAGATATATTATAGCAAAGCCCACGATGAAAAGTCAAGGTATTCCTAATAATATTATTAGAATACCCTTGATAATATCTTGACATATCCTAATTTTTCTTTTATAATTAATAAATGAGGAGCGTATTTTGAGCCAGCGTACAACAGAGGAGTATTTAGAGTCTATCGGCACTTTGGAAGAATCGGAAAATCCGGTCAGTACCACGTCTATAGCGCAAAGCATGGGAATCTCGCTAGCATCCGTCAGCGAAATGGTACGACGGTTATCCGAAAAGGGACTGGTAGAGTATACGCCGTACGGGGGCGCCAGATTAACCGATGAAGGCCAGAAACGCTATATCAGACTCACCCGACGGCATCGCCTCTGGGAGGTATTTCTTCACAAGCACCTCAATATCGGCTGGGAAGATGTTTATAGTGACGCCTGCGCCCTAGAACATACCACCTCCGACCTGGTGGAGGAAAAGCTGGCGGATTTTTTAGGCAATCCCGACGTCTGCCCTCATGGTAATCCCATACCGGGTAAGGATTTTAAGAATATCAAAAGTCCGGGAATAGTTCTATCCAGACTCGAACCCGGGCAGTCTGCCAGAATGCTGAGCGTCGTCAACGAGTATAATATCGAATTTCTCCGTTACCTTACCAGTCTGGGGATGATACCGGGGACGATATTTAAAGTACTCGAGAAATCACCCTATGACGGTACGTTGACTATAGAAATCAACGGAAAGACCAAAGCCACAGGTAAAGAGGCGGCCACGCTGATTATGGTAGAGCTAGTAAACGAATAATAATCACCCTATATATAGAGGATTCTAACTACCATATACCCGGCAACAGAGCCTTCCTTCCCGCGGGATAATCAGGAAAGTTTTTCCGATACCAAGCATGGTGCGCTCTCGCCCGGGGTACGAGGTTGGCGATGGCCCACACGGCAAAAGCCAGACCCGGCAGGGACCAGGTTGCCAGCGCCCACCCCAGCCAGATAACCACCTCGCCGAGATAATTCGGGCAGGACACCCAGCGGTAGAAACCGCGGAACGCTACCTTGTATCCCGACTCACCCGGCTCACGCAGACTCCTTAAAATACTGTCCGCCTGACGGTTGATGGCATATCCGGCTATAAACAATATCACCCCGATGATGAATCTGGGGTCGGTCAGCCATTCGTTGGCATAGCCCCCGGAAAACACGGAGATATAGCGGCCGTTGAGATAGCCGTTCATTACGTTGAAAAGCAAGCCGAAACTTACCACTGCCAGCGGCATACGCCGTTCTCTGCCGCGCAAACTGAAGGGATAAATAAAGGCACGGTGAAGGTAATGCGCTTCCCAAATAACGAGAAATACCACCGTGGCAGCAGAAAGGCTGCCGCCCCGAAAGAAGCATAAGCCGAAAACCACGGGAGACGCGGCTTCCATCAGCACCCAGCCCAGTTTATTCCCGACTGTATAGCCCCACCCGCCGCGTATATGACGACCGTAAGGGGCTACGACGAAGAACAGCAGAATAAAGACAACCGCCGCCAGGACGAACCAGCCTATCAGCAGGCCGTCGAAAATGACCGACTCGCTCATGCGGACTTCCCGCTTTCCTTGGTTGCGGAACCGGTAAGCTGACCGGTGTCTCTAAACCACTGTAAAGCATCCGTGATGGTTTCTCGTAAAGGACGGGGCTGATAGCCAAGTTCCCGGGAGGCTTTTTCGTGACTCATGTTCCGGTTACTGTTCAAAGCCTTGAGCGAGAAGCTGGTGTAAAGCGGGTTCTTCCCCGTTAATTTGCTTACTGCCGCCACCACGGGAACGCCCAGGCGGGCCAGCCATAGCGGAACGGTGAGACGCGGCGGCGGCGTACCGGTGATTTCTGAGATGATATCCGTAATGCCGCTTATGGATAGCCAGTGTCCGGAGAGGATATATCGCTCCCCGGAAGTCGCTTTCTTCTCGGCGGTGATAGCACCCTGAACGACGTCACGCACGTCCACCCAGTCATATCCCCCCGTCACCAGGGCCGGCAGCTTATGCTGCGCCATATCCAGCAATGCCCTGCCTAAATAGGAAGGCTCGTAATCATGAGGACCGATTATCGCCGTGGGATTTAAAATAACGGCGTCCAGCCCCTTCTCTATCCCGCGCCGGACCTCATTTTCGCCGAGGGCTTTGGAGCGGTTATATGGTGGGAAATCCGGTGAGTCAGTTAACGGACGCGATTCATCGACCGGTGCCGAAAGCGGCTTCTCCTGCAGAGCGTGGATGGAACTGAAATGAACGAGACGTTTGACACCGGCCCGAAGGCAGGCTTCGACCACGTTTCTCGTGCCGATAACGTTTATCGATTCCAGCTGTGGCCAGCCTCTCATCGACAGCGAAATGCAGGCAGCCAGGTGATAGACAATCTCAGCGTCACGGAATGCCCGATATAACGATTCAGGGTCACGAATATCACCCTTAACCAGTTCGGTATCGAGTCCATCAATCCCCCGGTTATGCACATGCACCAGGGAACGTACCGGGCGACCGCTATCGATTAAGGTGCGTACCAGGTTGGTTCCAATGTGCCCGCACGCGCCGGTAACTACAACTGTCATGTTCCACCAATTATAGCATCGATAACCGGCACATATCCATGTTGGAGAAATTAGTTATCCGTGATTATCTTGACGTAGATACGACGGTTCCTGGGTCCATCGAACTCACCGAAAAAAATCCCCTGCCATGTCCCCAGCACCAGCCTGCCCTCTTCGATGAACAGCGTTTCGGAATCGCCGATAAGCGTTGCCTTGATGTGCGCGGGTGAGTTTCCTTCACGGTGTCGGTATCCGTCATGCTGCGGCACCATGGCATCGAGTTGCGCGATGATGTCCTTAACGACATCAGGGTCGGCGTGCTCATTAACCATCACCCCGGCCGTGGTATGAGGTACGAAAATATAGCAGATACCGCTTTGGACACCGCTTTTAGCTACGATGTCATTCACCACCGAGGTGATATCCTGAAAATCCACCCTCGAAGATGTCTTTATGTCTACTTTATGAATCACAAAATCCTCCGTTTTTATATTCCCTATCCTACACCCGAATCGTCCTGCGGGCAAGATTTGCATGTTTTCTCTTGACCGCCAGGCTGAAACGGATTAAACTATATGCAGGAGAACTATCATGCCAATATACGAATATATATGTACGGAATGCGGTTGCCAGTTCGAGCAACTACGTCCGCTAAGTAAGGCCGATAATACGGCTGATTGCCCCAAATGCCAGAAGAAATCCAAGCCGAAAATGAGCACCTTCGCCTGTTTCAGCGCCACCCCCGGCGGTGTTCCCAAGACAATCGCCGGCACCGGGGGGAGTTCCTGCTCCAGCTGCAGCTCCGGTGATTGCAGCACCTGCGCATCGTAAACCGGTAAGAAACCCGGAGTGAAATTTGCCTTCTTTAAGGACCGGTATCGCCAACCTGCCGCTGCACGGCGGTAAAGCACCGCGGTGGCTCTTCGACCGCATGGTACCGCTGGCCCGCGAAATCACCATCGCTATCGTCGCCGATTACGGACCGGACGAGATGCTGCGCCGGCTTTCCCATCCCTACTGGTTCCAGGCTTTCGGGTGCGTCCTGGGCTTCGACTGGCATTCCAGCGGCGTGACGACTACCCTCTGCGGGGCTTTGAAAGAGGGCATCAGGGGAATCGAACGTGACCTGGGCCTTTTCGCTGCCGGAGGCAAGGGCAAGACCTCCCGTAAGACGCCTGCCGAGATTGAACAATGGGGAGAAAAAATCGGTATAGAACCCGCCCCTCTCGTCTACGCCAGCCGCATGTCAGCCAAGGTGGACAGCGCCGCTGTTCAGGACGGTTATCAGCTCTACCACTACAGCTTCCTCTTTACCGCCAGAGGCTCGTGGACGGTTATCCAGCAGGGTATGAACGAGTCCAACCGCTACGCCCGCCGCTACCACTGGCTGGGTGAAACGGTCGCCGATTTTGTCAATGAACCTCACGCGGCCATTTTATCCGAAACCAGAGGACAGACCCTCGACCTCACCGCCGGTGAAAGCCTGCCAGCGAGGACAACCATTACCGGTATTATTACCGGAGAACAGCCGGAAAAAGTCATTGCCGAACTTAAAAGGTTGAAAACGCTGGACCTGCCCGCCCGACATCAGATATATACCCGCGACCTCCACCCCGACAGCCTGAGCCGGATTATCCTGAGCACCTACGAACGCCAGCCCCAGGACTTCGAAAGGCTGCTGGGACTATCGGGGGTGGGAGCCAAGACGATACGCGCCCTGAGCCTGATTGCCGAGCTGGTCCACGGTGTCGAGCCCAGCTACCGCGACCCGGCCCGCTACAGCTTTGCCCACGGCGGCAAGGACGGCATCCCCTATCCGGTGGACAGGCAGACTTACGATAAAAGCATAGAGCTACTCTCCAGGGCAATCAACCGCACTAAAATCAGCCTGAGCGAGAAACAGCAGGCTTTCCGGAGGCTGGACCGACTGCGGATGCGATAAAAGTCGCAGACAACCTCTGCTGTCCGTCATACTCTTGAAACAGAGGTAAATACAGGACTTGATATTTACCCCAGTACTACAGCGGAGGTGGTGCCGTGAAGAGAAAGTCAATCCCGGGACTGATAATAATCGCCCTGGTCGTCGTCGCATTCCTGGTGGGCATATTTGTTTTCGGTCCTAAAAGTAGCAATGTCGAAGAATTAGAGGGCGTCGAGGTGAGAGAATATCAAGGTGAAAACCTTTCCTCTATCAACGATTTCCGTGAAAATTCAATTAAGGGACCCCAGTACGTAGAAATAGAGAATTATCAGTTACAGGTTACCGGGCTGGTGGAAAACCCGACCGAATATACCTATGATGATGCTATCGGAGACTTCGATAACTATAAGAAAGTGGTCAGGCTAAACTGCGTCGAAGGCTGGGCAGTGAACATACTCTGGGAAGGCATCCTGGTCAGAGATATCCTGGAAAAAGCCGGGCCCTTACCCGAAGCCAAGACAGTGATTTTTCACGCCTATGACGGCTATACGACCTCTTTCCCCATAGAATACGTCCTGGATAACGACATCATCATGGCCTACAAGATGAACGATGTCACCCTGCCGCCGGAAAGGGGCTACCCCTTCCAGCTGGTCGCCGAAAGCAAGTGGGGCTATAAATGGATTAAATGGATAACCCAGATTGAGCTTTCCGATGACGTTAACTACGAGGGCTACTGGGAGAGCCGCGGCTATTCCAACGAAGGCGACCTCGATAAGGGCTTCTTTAACTACAATATTTAATCGCTCAGGTTCCTGAGGACTCCATCCTGGCTCGCAGCTTCTCCGCGTTGCGCGGGGCGGCTATCCAGAATGAAACACCGGCCACGGCAAAAGACGCCAGGCTGATAATGAAAGCGGTAGAATAGCTGCCGGAGATATCGTAGATATAACCCCCCAGCCAGGGACCGAGAGCGCCGCCTATTCCCGTTCCCGTCAGCACCAGGGCGGATATCGCACCGATATTCCTGCCGTGAAAGATGTCAGCCAGGCCGACGAAGATAGTCGGCGAAAACAGCCCGGTGGCAAAACCGGAGACTGTAGCGTACATATACAGCAGCCATGGTTGGGAGTTATCCGTAACTGAAAGCAAAGCGACCATAGCACCGATAGACAGAACCGAAGCTATCGTAACCGTCTTTTCCCGACCGATAACATCGGATATCGAAGCGCAGAGTTGACCGCCGATAGAAGCTATCCCGAACAAGGCGAAAACCGAAGCCGCCAGGACGCTGGTATAACCGACATCAACCGCGAATTTTATCTGGTGGGCGATTACCAGGTAGTTACCCGTGCCCCAGTAGCAGAACTGTGAAAACACCAGCAGCCATAGATTGTGAGTCCTGACAGCTTTTCTCAGAGTCCAGTCACGGGTAGCAGTTTGCTCTATCTCATCTCCGTTACCATCCAACGAAGGTTCGTCCGTACCGTAAGGCTTTAATCCCTTATCCTCCGGGCGGTAATAAAACAATATCCAATACAACGGTAATAAAACAACCAGCAGGAGACCAGCCATGACATAGAAAGAGGGACGCCACCCCCAGTGACTAATAACCGTCTCCACGAGCATGCCATAGGCAAAACTCAAGCCACCGCCAATCTGGCCCAGGCCTATAGCCAGTCCGCGTTTTTTGGCAAACCAGTTCATCAGAGTCGGATTCAACGCGGGTGCGGCACAAAAAGCGGTGCCGATAGGCGCCAGGATACCGAAAAGCAGGTAAAAATGCCAGAGCTGACTGGCAAAAGCGCAGCAAAACGTCGCCAGAGAAAGGGTGAAAATACCGATGAAAACCACTTTCCGGGGTTTCCATCGGTCGACGAGGCTGCCAGCGACAGGCGCCGTTAGTCCGTAGACGAGGATATTCAGCGACAGCATGATAGCCGTAGCGCCGCGGTACCATTGGAACTCATCCAGAATCGGGTCGAAGAAGACGGAAAAAGCGTTTCTGATGCCGTAGGCCAGCATCATACCCACGACCATCAAGCCAACGAGATACCAGCCGTAAAAAAACCGAGGACGTGAAATCATATAGAGACCTTTTCGTGAATACCTATATACAATACCACACCACGACTATTTATTCGAGCCTGAAACGATATAACCGCACTCAATACTGTTCTTTTTGACACCCCTGCCTTAAAGCTGGTAATCTGAAATAACTATTCTTGATGTTACCGGGGGTCGCCATCAACGACAGCGAAGATACAAAGATAACGAATATCAAACGCGGTAAATACTTCCGCTGGTCGTATATTATGCTGCCGGTGGTATTCTTTCTGTTCTCAGTAATCCTGGCTGTAGTTTTTTATAACAAGCTGCCACCGGAGGTATACTATCATTTTTCAGGGGATATACCCGATAGAGAAGTTAGCCGCGTCGCCATCATCGCCTGGCTGCTGATTCCCCAGTTCTTCCTGGCGTTTATCGGGGTAGCCATCAGCGGTATCGGTTCTATTATCAGTAAGAAATACGAGCTTTCAGACAGTAATCATATCAAGAGAATGCTGATGGCAATGGGCAACATGGTAGCCCTCCCGCAGATTATCCTTATCTTTGCAATGCTCGATATTTTCCTATACAATGCATACGATATACGTCTCATACCCCTGTGGATTGTCATCGTCATTATTTTGTTACTGGGTACCATCGTTCTGGGTATATTTTTCTTCCAAACCCTAAGGCAATACCACAGGTCAAACATTAAACAAAATCAGGAGTGATGAAAAATGGCCAACCCTGTCCCGGGTAAACTCACCATGGAAAAACTCGTTTCACTTTGCCAGAGACGGGGTTTTATCTTCCCCAGCAGTGATATTTACGGTGGGCTGTCAGGCTGCTGGGACTACGGGCCGGTAGGAGTGGAACTCAAGCGTAATATCAAGGAAGCCTGGTGGCGCAGCATCGTCCAGGAGCGTGACGACATGGTGGGACTGGACACCAGCATATTGATGAATTCCAGTGTCTGGGAAGCCAGCGGCCATGTTTCCAGTTTTTCCGACCCTCTGGTGGAGTGCAAGGTCTGCCACCTGAGATGGAAAGCCGATGACCTTGTCGAAAACAAGTGTCCTGCCTGCGGCGGTGAGCTTACCGAGGAACGTATGTTCAATACCATGTTCAAGACATTCATCGGTCCCGTGGAAGAAGAAGCCAGTGTGGTCTACCTGCGTCCGGAAACGGCCCAAGGTATGTTCGTCAACTTCCAGAACGCATTAAACACCAGCCGCAAGCGTCTGCCCTTCGGTGTTGCCCAGCAGGGTAAAGCCTTCCGCAACGAAATCACCACCGGGAATTTCATCTTCCGCAGTCGCGAATTCGAGATAATGGAGTTCGAATATTTCGTCAAACCGGGGACAGACAAGGAATGGTTCGACTACTGGGTAGAGGAACGTTTCAACTGGTACGTAAAACTCGGTATAAAAAAAGAACACCTCGGGTTATACGAGCACCCCAGGGAGAATCTGGCGCATTACGCCCGAAACTGTACCGATATTACCTATCTTTTCCCCCACGGCCAGGCAGAGCTCGAGGGTATCGCCAACCGTACCGATTTCGACCTCAAGCAGCATGGCGCCGCCAGCGGGAAATCTGTGGAATACTTCGATAACGAGACAAACGAGCATTACGTGCCCTATATTGTTGAGCCCTCGGCAGGCGTCGACCGGGCCGTTTTGGCCTTCCTCTGCGACGCCTATGACGAGGAAATAGTCAATGACGATTTAAGGGTACTTTTCCACTTCCACCCCGATATCGCTCCCGTCAAGGTCGCCGTACTGCCGCTGAGTCGCAAGGAAAACCTGGCAGCGCTGGCGAAAGACGTCCACGCCGACCTGCGCCCCTGCTTTGCGACGCAGTACGACGACACTCAGGCTATCGGTCGCCGCTACCGCCGGCAGGACGAGCTGGGCACGCCCTTCTCCGTCACCATCGACTTCCAGTCGCTGGAAGACAAAATGGCTACCATCCGCGAGCGTGACACGCTGAACCAGATACGAGTCCCCATCCCCGCTCTGAGGGATACATTGCAGGCCAAGCTGGCCGGTGAAGACCTTTTCGTGCTGCCCGAAGGCGGTCAGATATGGAAGCAGGAGAGCAGCGGGTAGGCGATGAGTAAAGGTATCCCGGAGTATTTTGCTCATAAGAAATACAATATCTGCTCCGAAGACATCACCAGATTAATCCTGCGCTGCGAACCGGAAAACATCCAGGAAAAGGTGATACTTACGCCCATCTGGAGCAAGGAAGATTTCCTTTCGGAGGCGGTAGATGGCATCGAAACCATTACCGAAAGTGATTTCGCACCCTGTGTCTATACACTCTCCTACCAAAACCAGCCTATCTCGCTGGTACGTTCCGGTATCGGGGCGTCCCAGGCGGGAGATGTCGTCCTGGCTCTGGGCTGTACACCCTGTCGTCATCTGATATTTACCGGCTCGTTCGGCGGGCTTACCGGGTATTTAGCCATAGGTGATTTACTGACTATTACCGAGTCCATCGGCGGCGACGGCTATTCCAGCTATTTGAAAGAGGGGGAGCTATCTCCCCACGCTTTCCTGAAACCGGCCAAGCCCGATGCCGGGCTTAACGGGCTACTCGAAGAATATGCAACTACTCTGGCTACTGAGAATGGCGTCGTCATTCATAAAGGCAGGATTTTCTCCTCCGATACTATCGTCGCCCAGTTCTTTCACCTGGACGAGATAAGTAATAGATACGGCTGTGCCGGCATCGAGATGGAAACATCGGCGGTATTCAACTGCTCCCGACTGGTGGGCATCGCGGCTGCCGCTCTCCTTTTAGTATCGGATGTAATACCTACCAATAAATCCCTGTTTTCGGGTCGAACGGAAGAGGAGAGGTCGAGATACAAGTTCGTAAAAAAATCAGTCCTGAGCCGGATAATACTGGACACTCTCGGTGATGAGCTGCTGGATGGAACGGCATGAAATACCAGGCTGTCATTTTTGACCTTTTCGGGACGCTGGTTGTTATTGAGGACATGGAAGCCGAGTTAGATACCTGGCTGGGACGTTTCTACGACTGCCTGAAACCACACGGACTTGATATCCCCAGAGAATCTTTTAATGAGTGGTGCTTACATCATATCAGGCAGGAACCACCTCCCCCGGGTAAAGAGGATTTCACCATTTTTGAACGCCGGATACAGGCCGTCTTCTCCAGCGCCGGACTCCAAGTAAATCCCGCCGATATCAGGCAGACATCCGTAACGCTATTGAAAGTCTGGAATGATTACGCGGTTATCGACCCAGATTGTCACCCCTTGCTGCGGGAACTCAGTCAGCAGTATACCCTGGGAGTTATATCAAACTACGACCATCCGCCCTATATACGCCGCGTCCTGAACGACCTGAATTTGAAAAAATATTTCAGCACGGTAGTGATTTCCGGAGATTACGATTTCAAGAAACCTGACCCCAGGATTTTTCACCTAGCACTGGAGAAACTCGGACTAAAACCGGAAGATGCCGTCTACCTCGGCGATTCTGAAGAAGATATCGTGGGAGCGCAGGCGGCCGGAATTGTACCCATACTGATACAAAGAGAAACAACCGCCACGCCGCCGGATATTATTAAAAGAGATTATATCCAAACCGATGTTTTAACGATAAATAGGCTGCCGGAATTGTTAAATTTATTGGATTGATAGAATGAAATATCAGGCTGTCATTTTTGACCTTTTCGGGACGCTGGTTGATAATTTTTCACGTTCCGAATACGAAAGCGTCCTGTCGGAAATGGCTCAAATTGTAAACGTTCCAGCGGTGGAATTCCAGCGTATCTGGCTGGAATCTTTCCAGGAGCGTAATACCGGCGTTCACCCGACCCCCCAATACAGCATAGAATATATCTGTAAGCGTCTCAAGATAAGAGCTACCAAGGCACAGGTAGAAAACGCTGCCCGAATCCGGCTGGACTACACACTGCATTCCTTGACACCACGTCCGGACTCTATCGCCACCATTAAGAAATTACAATCATTGGGATACAAAACGGGACTTCTCAGCGACTGTACGGGAGATATACCAATGGTTTGGGGAAAGACCCTTTTCGCCGCCCTGTTTAACACCACCGTTTTTTCATGCGAGGTGGGTATCAAGAAACCTGAGCCTCGTATTTACCATATTGCTGCTGACCGTCTGGAGGTTAAACCGCCGGACTGCCTCTACGTCGGTGACGGCGGCAGCGGTGAGCTTACCGGTGCGCGGGAAATAGGAATGTCCCCTGTATTACTCCGCGACCCTGCCGAAGAATACGACATGATATCTATGGAACGGGAGGATAACTGGGACGGCCCCAGGATTGCTCACTTGCGAGAAGTGCTGAATCTGGTAAAATAATCCTTAAGGGGAAAGATGAACCAGACACTAGACATCGGTATTATCGGTGATTACGATGAAAGCAAACCCTCGCATCAGGCTACCAATCGAGCTCTGAATCATGCCGACAGCAATACCGAATTAAAGGGCTAGAAAAAGCACCGCCAGCAGGTTGTTGAACCCATGCATTATCAAGGGAATCCATAACGACCCTGTCCTGTACCTGACGATGCCCAATATTATCCCCAGTGCAAATATTGATGTTATATCAAAGATCTGATACTGCAGGTGAGATCCCGCCCAGAGCAGCGAGGTCAATATGACGGCGCCGGTAACGCCGGCCCGGGAATTCCTGAAACCTTCGAATAGGAAGCCGCGAAACAGGACTTCCTCAAAAACCGGGGCAAAGACGACTACCGCCATCCAGAATAGCGCCGACCAGGCTGTAGTGGTATATGCTTCCACCATAACATCCGTATCAACCGAGCTTTCCAAGAGCGAGTGTACCAGGGAAGATATGGCGATGTAAGCAATCGATACCGCCAGCGCTACCAGCAGTGTCCAGATCCCAAATGGTTTTAACCCGAGGTAATCGGCAATCGTAGCGCCTCGTCGGGTTTTGATAAAAAGCAACAGGATACCGGTGCAGATAACTGCGGAGATAATTACCGAAAGGGAAATCAGTAACCCCAGGTCAATAGTCTCGTACAGTTCCCAATAATCAACTTCCGAAAAGTCGGCCGTCCTATTGTTAATAATATTAACAACAATGAATATTACGGCGATTATCACCTGGATAATGAAACTGATTACCAATAGCGCCAGGCCGAAGCCAGCTGTTGACCAGAAGCCCCAGACCCTTTTTTTGTTAATCGTATTTGCTATCTCGTAATTCACGTCCAGCCGCTATCAAATTTATAATGCCATGATATACGAATAAAACCTGTAAATCAAACCATTATCTCTGAATGTTTTTTCAAAGGAGTGTCCGGTTGCCGCAGGATTTTCATCCGGCTATAATTGAAACGTGAAAATCATCCACTTTGCCGACCTGCATCTTGGCGTGGAGAACTACGGAAGGATAGACCCATCCACCGGACTTTCCTCACGCCTGAACGACTTTCTCTCGGCTTTCGACCAGCTTGTTGACTACGCGTTGGAGAACAGGGTAGACCTCGTCCTGTTTTGCGGTGACGCCTACAAAACGCGCGAACCGACCCAGACACAGCAGCGGGAATTTGCCAAACGCATCAGCAGGCTGGCAAGCAACGACATACCGGTGTTTCTGCTTACCGGCAACCATGACATGCCCAACGCCATCGGGCGCGCTACCGCCACCGAGATATTCGATACGCTGGCGGTAAAAAACGTCTACGTGGCCGACCGACCGGATATCCATTCTATCGAGACTGCCAGCGGCACCGTACAAATCGTATCGCTACCCTGGCTGAGACGGAGCGCCCTGCTCAGTCGCGACGACACCAGAAACCTCAACCTGGAGCAGATAAACCGGAAACTCCAGGAGACCTTGATGAATATCATCGACAACATAACCGCCAAGCTCGACCCGTCGCTGCCGTCAATACTGGCGGCGCATGTCTGGGTAACCGGCGCCAAGGTCGGCTCGGAGAGCATGATGTCTATCGGCCAGGAGCATACATTGCTACTCAGCAATGTTGCTCTGCCATCTTACGATTACGTGGCGCTGGGGCATATCCACAAGCGCCAGGTTCTCTCCGAAAGCCCTCCGGTAGTCTATGCGGGCAGCCTGGAACGCGTCGACTTCGGTGAGGAGAACGATGAAAAAGGATTTTATATAGTTGAAATAAAGACCGATATTGCCAGTGGTAAAAGGGAAGTATCTTTCGAATTTCATCCCGTAAATATCCGCCGCTTTCTCACCGTTAACGTTACGCTGGAACCGGATGATATTAATCCTTCAGCGACTCTGCTGAACACCATCACGGCACAGCGGGAGAAGGTCAAAGACGCCATCGTTCGTTTGAATATCAACGTGCCGGCACAGATAGAAAACCAGGTCAGTGACAC
>CAZCZJ010000029.1:0-21543 GCA_964503235.1 uncultured Dehalococcoidaceae bacterium
GTCATGAGCGGCTACTGGAAGGACGAGGAAAAGACCGCCAAGACGATTGATAAAGACGGCTGGGTGCATACGGGTGACATCGGCTATGTTGATGAGGACGGCTATTACTTCCTCTCCGGTCGCTCCAGCGACATGATTATCCGCGCCGGAGAAAACATCTCGCCGGAGGAGCTGGAAAACGTTATCCGCGAGCATCCCAAGGTTGAAGACGTCGCCGTTATCGGCGTGCCCGACGAGACCTGGGGAGAAGAGCCCCGCGCCGTGGTTATCCCCAAGAAGGGTAAAAAGCCCACCGAGGAAGAAATCATGGAGTGGTGTCGTGAACGTCTCGCCAGCTTCAAACGCCCCCGCACGGTGGTCTTTGTTGATGACCTTCCCCGCAATCCCATGGGCAAGCTCATCAAGAGGGAGATAAGAGAAAAATACGGCAAACCGTAAAATATAATGTCATTCCCGCGTAAGCGGGAATCCAGACCCTCTTTGTCCTCCTCCCTTACGAAAGGGAGGAGGATTTTTTATAGAGAGTAAAGATTGATTTTCTGCCTCACCCCTTTTGCCCTCTCTCCTGACGAGGTGTCACAGGAGAGGGGGAAGTATTGAAAGAGGGGTTGACACCCCTCTTAAACACCCTGTATAGGAGTATGTGGGGATTGTCTTTTCCATAGCATCTTCGGTTGTGGGGAAAAGACGGGGCTATCTACCGGCCTGATACGCCAGTGATACAGGGTGGCCGGGTGGGAAAAGATATCTCATAAGGGGAGGTGATAAGGGGATAAAAAACACCCGGCTGCTCCCCGGGGAGCAGCCGGGCATTAATATCGCTTTAAAGTTAGTTGATGGGTTTCTTCAAGCTATTCGCTGGCCCGCCAGAGAGCGATTGCCGTCTGGCCTTCTTCACTGGAAATCCAGACCATGGCGGCATCTTTTTCATTATTTTTCATATACATGCCGTAAGCTATTTCTCCCATGTCCGCCCACATCTGCTCATCCCAGCCATTGTCCGGCATTTTGTCCTTGTAGAAATCGACTACATCATCAACATCGTCACCGGTTTCATAATAGCGCCATTCCATCTTGGAATAATCTTCGTCTTCTTCTGGCATGAATGACATACTAAACTCCTGTATCTGGTCGGCGCCACCATAGATAGGTATGTCATTCCAGGTAAAACCTCCGCCTCCCCCATTAGACGACTGTGTGGTCTGAGCGGCGGTTGTTGCCGCGGTGGTAGCGGCCGTGGTCTTGGCTGTGGTGGTTTTTTCCTCACCGTTATCGCCGCCACAGGCTCCGACGATAACCAGAGCGAGGATAGAGATTACTACAAATATCAGTGAAATCTTTTTCATATCAACTCCTTTATCATTTTTCCTTCTCACTATACAAAAATATATCCTTATAAATATTAACGTTTTATTAATGGCAAGTCAACAGGGGATAACGTTTTATACTGTAGAAAGGTGATGTGTTCGAGAGAAATAATCCCGACTTCTTGTCTGCTTTATAAGTACCTAGTATAATATGTTCATAGCTTCGTTTTTACATAACGGGGTAGCAGGTTCCGGATATGCGTGTTTTATTTAATCTATCCACTAATATAAGAAAGCTGAATGTTCACAGCGCCCTGGCCTTCGCGGGCATGGCGGGACCGGTGGTGCTTATTGTAACCGATATAGTGGCGTCCTCTGCCAATCCCGGTTACAGCCTGGTGCGGGATTCTATCAGTAGCCTGGCTTTAACTAAACTCGGTTGGGTACAAACGATAGGGTTCCTGGCTATCGGTTTGCTCGTGGAGATTTTTACAGCCGGGCTTCTCTACAATATCCGTACCAGGCGGGCATTTCATCTCAGTATTACCTGTTTGGTTATCGTGGGTTTCGGTATGTTGCTTCTCGGCGCTTTCCGCACCGACCCTGTTGGCGCCCCCGATACTGCCGAAGGCATAATCCATCACATTGCCGCCACCGCGGTTTTCTGGCTTTTCCCTATCGCCAGTCTGCTCATAGCGCCCAGTATTAAAAATGACCCTTACTGGCAGAATGTGTACAAATACACAATTATTACAGGGATTCTGGGTTTTATACTCGTGATAATGGTAGCAATACTCGAAAATACCTCTTCATGGTTCGGACTGGCGGAGCGCCTTCTGGTGGCTAATATGATTATCTGGGTCGAGGTAATGGCATTTAAGCTTTTATACCTGTCGTTGACTCGTGATAGTTCCTGAAAACCCTGGGGCATCCGTTATAATTAATAAAGTGGATACATTTCTGGAAGTACTTAAGTGGATTGGGATAGCTTTAGCCGCTGGATTCGTGGGATATTTCGGACGCTATCCTGCTAAAATCCTGATTAATAAAATTTCCGGTACCGGAAAAACCACTCCTCGAGAAGTCCCGGAGAAGGATGAGGGACGTAGACAGCTTGAACTGGAGAAAAGTCGCTTAAAGATTGAAAAGAAGGCGGCCAAACAAGCGGCGAAGACCGCCAAGAAAGCCGGCAAGAAAGAAAACGATGTACCTTGACTGTGAATTCCTGCTTTAGTATTATCAATAGAGTGGAATTACCTGAGGTGATAATAACCATTATACGTCTTGCCAGGAGCTGATAGAGAAATATGATAGTTGAAATGAAAACCGGTGCCAGTAGAGAAGAAGTTGATGCGGTAGTCGAGAAAGCCAAATCACAGGGACTCGATGTCCAATTGAACCTCGGTACCGATAAAACCGTGGTAGCGCTTCTCGGCAGCAATACCGGACAGCTTGACACCGGTATTTTTGCCGTGCTGCCGGGCGTGGAAAGCGTTACCCGCATTATGAAGCCCTACAAGCTGGCATCGCGTGAGTTTAGACCCGGAGACAGCCGGGTTTCCTGTGGTGATGTGGAAATCGGAGGTAAACGCATTATCGTTATGGCCGGTCCGTGCGCCGTAGAGAACGAAAAACAGCTTTTTGATGCCGCCCGAGCCGTCCAGAAAGCGGGAGCCAGCGTTCTGCGCGGCGGCGCTTTTAAACCGCGTACCTCACCATTCAGCTTCCAGGGATTACGGAAAGCGGGTCTTGAACTTCTGGCTAATGTTAGAAAAGAAACTGGTATTCCGGTGGTAACCGAGGTAGTAGAACCCAATGACGTTAAGCTTGTCGCCAGCTATGCGGATATGCTGCAGATAGGCTCACGCAATATGCAGAATTATGCCCTCCTGACCAATGCCGGACGGAGTGACCGCCCCGTAGTTCTGAAGCGGGGATTTTCCTGTACTATTACCGAGTGGCTGACCGCCGCCGACTATCTACTGGCCGAGGGGAATGATGTCGTCCTCTGTGAACGGGGTATCAGGACGTTTGAAGACAGCGTGCGGTTTTCCCTGGATATCTCGGCGGTGCCGGTACTAAAGAGGTTCAGTCACCTTCCGGTAATTGTCGACCCCAGTCATGCCGCTGGCCATTATTCGCTGGTACCGGCCATGGCCAAGGCAGCGGTAGCGGCCGGAGCCGACGGACTTCTCATCGAGGTGCATCCCAATCCTAAAGAAGCTCTTGTCGATGGCCTGCAATCGCTTTCACCTTCTGATTTTTCGCGGCTTATGGAAGAATTGAAAGTGGTCGCTAATTCAGTCGGCAGGTTTATCTAGTCCGTATATATTTTCTCGATTGGACATTTAGTGTATAAAGATTACTTCGTCATTGAAGTTGACGGCATCGCTATTATAGGTCAAGAGTTCCTGCCCGTTGAAGATTCCGGATATCCGGTTGTCTGTCTCTGTCACGGTGTACCCTCGGGTAATCCCCCTGACCCCAACGACGGTGGCTATCCGGCGCTGGCGGAGACTATCTGCGAACAAAAATACCCCGTTTATATTTTCAATTTCCGGGGAGCTGGCGATAGTGGAGGTAATTTCGATATGCCCGGGTGGACCCGCGACCTGCAATCTGTTGTCGACTATATACTGGGACTGGATTATAACAGAAACCGATTTTTTTATCTGGTTGGCTTTAGCGCCGGAGCGGCAACATCGGTATACGTAGCTTCGAAGGATAACCGGATATCCGGCGTGGCTGCCTGTGCCTGCCCGGCTGATTTTTCACTTTTCCTGGAGCGCGGCGGCCCTCAGGCTATTGTCGATCATTATCGCGAAATAGGCACCATTCGGGACGCGGATTTTCCCGAGTCGGCTCAGGCCTGGCTCGATGCTTTCCTGCCTATTACACCGGTTGACCACGTTGGTAAAATAGCCCCCAGGACTCTGATACTCATTCACGGCAGTGAAGATGATGTAGTCCCCTTAAGTCATGCCCATCGTCTGTTCGAGAGAGCTAGGGAGCCCAAGAAACTTGTGGTGATTGAAGGGGCCGGTCACCGTCTCCGCCGCGAACCCGGTGCCATCCAAGCTATGCTCGATTGGCTAAGACAGTGCCGTCGCCAAGAGGCTTCTTGAAATATCAGTTTGGTTTTGGAAAACTTGCTATACTCACCCCCTTTATCCCCCTCTCAAACGATTACATCTTACATGTTCGTGTGCCTTTTTGTTTGAGAGGGGGATTTAATTTTTAAGAGGGGCTGACGCCCCTCCTTGCCAGCTACTCCCCTTTTAGCGGAGATAAATTTATCTCTACTTTTTTGAAAGGGGGAGAAAAGGAGGGGGGTAATTTAGCGGACAGGCCGCCGATGATGCGAGGGTGGTTTGGGTGGGAAAAGATAACTACCTTGGGGTGGTGCAGACATCAGAAAATCATAACGAAAATAGCCATCCCGAATTGACCCCGTAAGGTAAAAAGGGGTATAATAATAGTAGAACGTTGGACAAGACGAACTTAAAGGCAGGTTAAACTTGCACGAGTCTTGCGGGGTTTTCGGTATTTATTCCCCTGATGAGGATGTAGCCCGTCTTACCTTTTTCGGATTATTTGCCCTTCAGCACCGTGGGCAGGAAAGCGCCGGTATCGCCACCGCTAACGGAACAAAGTTAGATATCTATACCGGCATGGGGCGGGTATCCAACGTTTTCAGTGAAGATTCCCTGCGCCGACTTACCGGCCATATTGCCATCGGACATAATCGCTATTCCACCTCGGGTTCTAGTCGGGCTGCCAACGCCCAACCGATTATCGTCGGTAACGGCAACAGTGCTATCGCCATCGCTCACAACGGTAATATCGTTAATGCCGGGTATCTCCAGAAAGAATTACTTGATAATGGTTATACCTTTCGCAGTGGCACGGATACTGAGGTTATCGCCAATCTCATCCTCTCCTCCCCGGAAAAAGACATAGTAGACAAGATACAATATGCCATGAGGCGTCTCCAGGGTGCCTACTCTCTGGTGCTGATCACCTCCAAAGAATTATACGCCGTACGCGACCCTTTCGGAGTGCGCCCTCTGTGCCTGGGCAATCTGGACGGGGGATGGGTGGTGGCTTCGGAGACCTGCGCCCTCGACCATATCGGCGCCAACTCCATAGAAGAGATAAAACCCGGCGAAATTATCCGGGTTAATGAAAACGGGGTTCAGAAGTATTCCGTAGCATCGGAGAGAAGCGCTTTATGTATATTTGAGTATATTTACTTTGCCCGGCCGGACAGTCTCATTAACGGGAGATTGCTTTACCCGGTCCGACAGGCGATGGGAGCCGGACTGGCAAGGGAACATGATGTGGATGCCGACCTTGTTATGGGCGTTCCCGATTCGGCCACGGCGGCGGGTATGGGTTACGCCCATGAATCGGGCATACCGATAGCTGAGGGGCTGATAAAAAACCGTTACGTAGGCCGTACCTTTATCGAGCCCGACCAGCGTATCAGGGACCTCGGTGTTCAGCTTAAATTTAATCCGCTACCCCAGATGCTGGATGGACGGCGACTGGTCGTCGTTGACGATAGTATCGTTCGAGGCACTACCACACCGAGCGTAGTGAAGCTCCTCAAGAAAGCGGGAGCCAAAGAGGTTCACATGCGTATCTGCGCCCCTCCTATCAAGTATCCCTGCTTCTTTGGGGTTGATATGGCTACGCGGCGCGAGTTGATTGCTGCCCAGAAGAGTATACCGGAAATTTGTAGCTTCATCGGCGCCGACTCTCTCGGCTATTTGAGTCTCGAGGGGCTGGTTAAATCGGTGGGTTCGGCTAAGAATACGTTCTGTCTGGCTTGTTTTACGGGAGACTATCCCATTCCTGTCCAGCTTGAGATGGATAAGCTGGCTCTTGAACATAATACGGATATTGGAGAGTTCTGCGAAGGCATTGAAGGTGCCTGATATCAGTTTAAAATAGCCCTGTTTCCCTTTTCAAGCGTGCCGTAACGAACGGAAAACCTCTCCTATTTTCGGTCTTTTCCCGTACATCAGCAGGTAGGTCCGGAAAACCCTGATGGTCAATGCCAGCACCCCGATGATGCAAAGACAAAGCACCGCAATACTTACGAGTAGCTGCCAGGCAGGAATACCGGTCACTCCCAGCCTTATCATCACGGCCACAGGAGATGTGAGAGGGAAAATCGTGAGACCAATCCAGACGGGATTGTTCGGGAATATCATAAGTAGTGAGATAAACCATAGTGGGGCAACGGCGGGAAGAGTGAAAATAGCAATAAGCTGTTGCCCTTCCCGGGAGCTGGAGCTGATAGCGCCGATGCTGGCTGAAATTACCGCAAACAACAGGTAGCCCAGGACAAAATACACGATTCCCAGAATGAGGAAGTGGGCCGGTAACTGTACGGTGCTGAGAAATCCGCCGATGGATGACGAGGCCAGCCTGAGTAGGAGTGGGGCGGAGACTATCCAGACGGCTACCTGCACCAGCCCGGCGATACCGATACCCAGGACCTTACCGGTGAGCAGCTGTCGGGCGGAAACGGAAGAAAGCAATATCTCTATAAGGCGGTTCTCTTTCTCCTCGCCCAGACCTTGCAGCAGGTAGGTGGAAGAGAAAATGATGGAGAGTACCAGCAGAATGCTGAAAATGCCCGGAAAAACAAAACTCCCAAACCCGCCCTGCTCGGCAGCCACGTCGCCAGTCTCGGTGAGCGTGATGGTAACCAGGTTCAACGGCGCCTGAATCCTGGCCGCTGTATCCGCGGACACTTTCCCCGTCAACAGATTGCTTAAGAGAAAATCGTTAATTGCGGTCATTAATTCGGGGGGTGGGTACAGCTCTTTCTGCATGGTGTAACGGTCAATCAATCCGGAAGTAATATAATCCGGTGGAATGATAAAATACTCTTTAATATCGGCCGCGACCAGTGCCTGATTTACCTCGTCCGCCGTATCATAGCGCACCAGCGTGATGTTACCCTGGCTCGTATCCTGGTCAAATCCTCCCAGTTGATCCACATAACCTATTTTTTCGGTTTCGGTCGGTGGTGGCTTGGATATTCCCGAGGCGACGTGATAAATCCCAATGGCCAAAAGGGCGACGAGTGGGACAACCAGCGTCATGATGATGAAGCCCTTGCGGTTCACTGTATTCAGAAATTCGTGTTTGAATATTAGAAACGTCTTATTCATTTGCCTTACCGACCACCTGGAGGAAGATGTCGTTCAGAGGAGGGGTTGAAACTTCGTAGCGATTGATGGTAACCCCGAGTTTTACCAGTTCTTCCAGGATTTCCTGGGGAGTGGTCTCATCATTAAGAATGAGTTCCGTGGCGCCATATCGGTCGTTCCTGCGGACAACACCTTTCAACTCACCGAACTCACCCTCGTATTCCAGAAAGACCGAGTTCCGCCGGTACCGCGACTTGATTTCAGCCAGTTCGCCGTAGAGGACACCGCGTCCTTTATGAATCATAAAAACACGGTCACAGAGTTCTTCTATTTCATTCATACGGTGAGTGCTGAGGATAATCGCCTTCTCCCGGGACTTTAACTCAAAGATCATCTCCTTGAGCAATTCGGTATTGACCGGGTCCAGGTTGGCAAAAGGCTCGTCCAGGATTATCAGCTCAGGCTCGTGGATGATGGTAATTATAAACTGAACGATTTGACTCATGCCGCGGCTGAGCTCTTCGGTTTTTTTATGCTGGTGAGCCAGCATATCCACTCTTTTCAGCAACTCTTGTGTTCTTTCCTGCGCTAGTTGAGCGGTAATGCCCTTGAGCGAAGCGATGTATTGCAGGGATTGAGCCACGGTCAGCTTTTTGTATAGTCCCCGCTCCTCGGGTAAATAGCCGATACTGTCCTTTGTCTTTTCACTCAGGCTGTCACCCAGGACTTTTATTTGTCCGCTATCCGGCTTGATGATGTCCATAATCATCCGGATAGTGGTCGTCTTGCCGGCGCCGTTGGGGCCGATTAAGCCGAATATTTCACCCGGGGCAACATCGAACGATATATTATCGACTACCTTCGTGTCGGCAAATTGCTTGCTGACTCCGATAACCTCGAGTGAGTGCGTGCTTGTCATTTTAGTTTCTAACGTGTTTTTCATTAATCTGGTCTCAGGACAGATGGTCGCGGATTAATCTTGGAGATTTCCATGGAATGGACGATTCCCGAAGCTGATTATACCATAACCAGCTTGCTCTGTGTACCGGTGGAGACTCTTTAAATGATATCAATTGCTTTTCTATTCTAATTTTAGTTGGGTTTTATTTGCATTTGGTTGATAGGTGCTTATCTCACCCCTGACCCATCTCCAGTCGTAATCATTTGTAAGAAACCACAGATATTGTGGCTGGAGAGGGGAGTTGAGGAGAGAGGGGGCGAAGCCCCCTCTCATATTCTGTCCCCCTATCAAACAAACGGGGAAACGCTTAACGAATAATAATCTGTTTGAGAGGGGGTTAGGGGGAGAGCATCTGAAATCAACCGAAACCAAATAGAAATTTTAGTTGAGATGCTTGACAGAGTTGGGGTAATATATTATGATAGAGTAATACTAGAACAAGTGTTCGTTGCCAGAAAAACTGATGCGGGGTTTTCATATGGCTAGATTATCGACGAAGCAGCAGAGTATTATGAAATATATCGACCGTTTTTTAAGCAACAACGGCTACCCGCCGTCTATCCGGGATATACAGGCGGGTTGTAATATCAGCTCTACTTCCGTGGTTGATTATAATCTGAACATCCTGGAACGAAAGCAGTATATTCGCCGCCATCCCGAGGTATCGCGCGGCATAGAATTACTCCACCGGACACCTGCTTCGGAAACAACGGTACAGGTGCCGATTATCGGTCTTATCGCTGCTGGTGAGCCTATCCCGGTACCGACTCCCGATACCTGGGATGTTGCCGCCGTTTCCGACACTATCGAGATGCCCCGCGAATTGACCCGCAGGAAAAAAGGCGTGTATGCTCTCCGGGTTAAAGGCACGTCCATGATAGACGCGCTGATAAATGACGGAGACATCGTCCTTATGCAGTATGTTAACACGGTTGAAAACGGTCAAATGGCGGCGGTATGGCTCCGGACCGAAAAAGAGGTTACCCTGAAAAAGGTCTATGTAGAACGCAGTCGCGTACGCCTCCAGCCCGCCAACAACCAGATGCAGCCGATATTTGCGGCTCCCGGAAATGTGGAAATTCAGGGTCGTGTCATCGCCGTCATCAGGCAGGTAGCCTGACTTTTGAAGCTATTTATCGTAGACCGGTGTGCACCAGTGCAGATATTTAGGGTAGTCGCCCCGGATTACCCTGACATAAATATCCTGTAGTCTGGCGGTAATTTCACCGATTTCACCGTTGCCTATTTTACGGTCGTCTATTTCGGCTATAGGCGTCACATGAGCGGCGGTACCGGTAAAAAAGCACTCGTCAGCCATGTACAGCTCGCTGCGGTCGATTGACCGGTGAACGGTTTCTATTCCCAGTTCTTTTTCCGCCAGCTCTATTACCGTATTGCGGGTAATGCCCGTGAGAATATTATTGTTCACGGCTGGCGTTACCAGCTTCCCGTCTATTATCAGGAAGATATTTTCACCGCTTCCCTCGGAGATATGACCGTCCGGTGCCAGCATAATAGCCTCATCGTAACCGCTGCTTTGCGCTTCGGTTTTCGCCAGGGCATTATTTATATAGAGTCCGTTGGCTTTTATCTGGGGAGGAATTACGTTATCTTCGGGACGGCGCCATGATGAAACACAACAGCGGGCTTTATCCACATCCAGATACGGCCCCCAGGGGATGACGAACATGAAGAAGTCATGTTCCAGGTCATGTAAACGTACGCCCAGGGACTCGGAACTCGTATAAGCCACTGGTCTGATATAGACATCTTCCCGGAAGCCGCACTTGGCTACCAGTTCCACGGTCAATTTGCACATTTCGTCTACCGAACAGGGCAGGTTAATCTTCAGCACCCGGCATCCTTTTTCCAGGCGTTCGAAGTGTTCTTTAAGACGGAAGATATAGGTCTGCTGCTGCTCACCGTTCCAGTTACCCCGGATACCTTCGAAAATGGCGGTACCATAATGGAAGGCATGTGTCATTATTCCTATCTTGGCTTCTTCAAGAGGCATTAACTGCTTTTGAAAATAGGCGTACGATGGCATGGCAGACTCTCCTTTCCGATACCGTTCATTATACCCAGTAAGAGGCTGGAAAAACAAGTGGCGTTATCGGGTAGGCGTTGCATCGTGGTATAATACCACCGCATACGTGTGGGGATTGCCGTCGATGTCTATTGAAGATAATCCAGAAAAAGAAGCTGATAGCATGAAATCCGGAGACAGCTCCAAATCGCCAACATCGGGACAGTCGGTGAACGACACAATCCACTCACGGCACACGATTTTCCAGAAAATCCAATCCAGCAGGTTCTTATCTCGGCGGACCTGGGTGTGGATGAAGCGGGGCCTTATCCCGCTGTTGGGTCTTCTGGTAGCTTTGGGTATAATTGTCGGTATTTTCTTTTTCTACCGGCATAATCCGGATATATTTGAACGGCTGGAGACCTACGGATATCTGGGTGTTTTTCTCATCAGTATATTATTTAATGCCACGATTATCTTTCCGCTGAGCAATATATCGGTGATTATATCTATGGGGGCAACCCTGGGTGTGCCGCTATTTGTAGGACTGGCTGGCGGGTCCGGAGCCGCTATCGGGGAGCTGACGGGTTACCTGGCTGGTCGCAGTAGTCAGGGCTTCTTCCGGAAGAGTAAGTTGTATTTACGATTAGAGGGGTGGGTTAAAAGGTGGGGGTGGATTGCCATTTTTATCATGTCGGTATTTCCGGCTGTCTTTGATATCGTCGGCCTTATCGCCGGGGCTCTCCGGATGCCGTTGTGGAGGTTCTTCCTCGCCTGCGCGGCCGGCCGGATAATTTCTTATACCGTAGTAGCCTATACGGCCGACCTGGGGTTTAAATTCATCCCCTGGTTTGACTAATTCCTGCGCCTGATTTTCAGGATAAGTAACGCTCCGGCAACAAAGTATACCAGGCATACCAGCAGCATGAAATCATAGCCGAGATTAGCGCTGCGGTTGTTGAAGTAGTCGATAGCTGGCCCGATAACGCGTGCCAGGGCGGCACCACCGGCCGTAGCCATATTGGCGATACCGAGGTATCGCGCTTCTTCCCCTTTCTCTACAAGGTCGGTAGCCAGTGCCCAGTTGGCACTGTTAAAAGCGCCTAAGGCAATGCCGATAAGCCCGGCCGCCCAGAGTATCGTACTGTATTGCTGGGATAGATAGATGATACCGATGCCCAGTGCCCCCAGTAGCCCGGAGGTAAGGATAATCGGCTTTCGGCCGATTCTATCGGATAAATAGCCGGCTGGCCAGACCACTATCAGCATACCAACGACGGCGAAAATGGTGAAGTTTGCCGTCGAACTTGCCGGATTTTCCACCCCGATGACGTCTCTGAGATAGTAAAGGGCGAACTGCTGGATGGTGGTAAAAGCCATGAAGACCAGCAGGCGGGAGACCAGAAACCATATCATGTCGCGTTTGGATAAAACCTCTTTGACTGTCTCCCAGAGCGCGCCGAGTGCTGAACTCGGGCGACCAATCGGGACACCCGGCTTTTCTCTGATGGTGAGAACCGTGGTAATCATCGTTCCCAGCACAACAATCCCCAGTATGAGGAGTACCAGCCACAGCCATATACTTGCCTCTCCTGCTACGTATCTGTCCATAAGTATGCTGGTGACGTAGACAAATATTACCCCGCCGATGATTTCGAATAGGGCTTTGAATCCGGAAGCCATCCCGTGTTTGTCCGGCGGTACCAGGTCGGGGATATAAGCCTGGAAGGGACCCTGCGCCGTATTGGTGGCCAGATGCAACAGGCAGTAGACGATGAAAATAGCGCCAAAGCTGCCGGCCAGGCCGATGCCGGGGAGAATACACAGGGCGGCAATACTCCCGACAAGAATAAAAGGCCGGCGTTGTCCCCATTTGAAGCTGGAACGGTCGCTGATGGCACCGGCTATCGGCTGCGCCAGCATCGCCATTAACAGCCCTGTCAGGGTCATCAGTCCCAGATAGGTGTTTTTCTGCGCTTCGGGAACGAAGTCCAGCAGGCGCAGCGGCAGGATAATGGTATGCAGACTCTGCCACACCGCGGTGATGGCAAGACCGAAAAGCGTTATCTTGACATAATCCCAACGACGGAAATGCGTGATGATATTGTTCGGCATGGTGCTACATTTCCAAGCATAGCAGAGCGGACGGGAAAGAGGCAATAGGGGAGAAACCTGATATGAAACATTTTATTATGTAGTCAGGTTCAGTATATAATTCACATTGGTATGACAGCGCGTTACCCGCTAATCGAAGAGGTTTACATGGCGCCGGAGTCCGCCTGGTGCTTCGAGGCGTTTGCCCACCGTCCTTTCAGTTTCTTCATCGACAGCGGCATGGACCCCGGTAAACTGGGACGCTATTCCTTCATGGGCAGCGACCCCTTTCTGGTGCTACGCAGTCGGGATGATGAGATAACCATCATTAAAGGCGGAACAGAGGAGATCAAGCAAGGTAATCCCTTTAACGTGCTGGGTGAGTTACTGGAGGTTTATACTCTGGATAGAAATGAGACGGATATCCCCTTTGTCGGTGGGGCAGTGGGCTATTTCAGCTACGACCTCGGCCACTTCATCGAACGCCTGCCGGATACGGCCGTCGATGATTTACAGCTCCCCGAATGCTACCTGGCTTTTTACGATGCCGTGGTGGCTTACGACCACCTCGACGGTAAAACATTTATCATTTCGACCGGCTTTCCGGAGCTGGAGGAAAGCGGCAGGCTTAAACAGGCGGAGGAAAGGCTAAAGGAATTGAGGAACCGGGTCTTGCTCAGCCCACCCCCGAAGGCAATGAAAGAGGTACTTTCCACCGAAAGTACCGGACTCAGAGCTAACTTCACTCATGATAACTACCTTAAAGCGGTGGAGACTGCCCGGGAATATATCTGTGCCGGTGACATCTTTCAGGTGAATCTATCACAGAGATTCGAGGCTGATATTACTATACTGCCCTATGAATTGTATAAGCGCCTTCGTAAGATAAATCCGGCTCCCTTTGCCAACTACTTCAGCTTCGATGGTGTCAGTATTGTCGGCGCTTCACCGGAGAGATTTTTAAAAGTCCGTGGCGATTGGGTAGAGACCCGTCCTATCAAGGGCACCAGGCCTCGCGGCAAGACTCCTCGGGAAGATAACGAACTGGCACAGAGCCTGCTGGCGAGTGTTAAAGACCGGGCGGAGAACGTAATGATTGTCGACCTGGAAAGGAATGACATCGGGCGTGTCTGCCGCTACGGTTCGGTCAAGGTCACCGAGCTGGCTATCCTGGAGACCTACCCAACAGTCTACCACCTGACCTCCACCGTGGTCGGGCAGCTCCGGGAGGACAAGAACCGCATCGACCTGCTTAAAGCCACCTTTCCCGGTGGTTCCATCACCGGCGCTCCTAAGGTGCGGTCGATGGAAATAATCGATGAACTGGAGCCGACCCGCCGCAGCGTTTATACCGGTTCTCTGGGCTATCTGAGCTTTAACGGAGACATGGACCTTGATATCGTAATCAGGACGATTATTGTTAAAGAAGGCCGGGCTTATTTTCAGGTTGGGGGCGCCATTACCTATGATTCCGACCCCGGAGCCGAATATATCGAGACTCTCGACAAGGGCAGGGCGATGATGCAGGCTTTAGGTTTATCTCCTGAATCTAATATGGAAATTGTGTCATGATTCTGATTATTGATAATTATGATTCGTTCGCTTACAATCTGGTCCAGTATCTCGGTGAACTGGGGAAGGAGCCGGTGGTCTATCGCAATGACGCCATTACTCTGGAGCAGATAGAGGTTATGCAGCCGAGTCATATTGTTATTTCCCCCGGTCCCTGTACCCCGCTGGAAGCGGGTATCTCCAACGATGTCGTCCGGTATTTCCGCCGAAAAATCCCTATCCTGGGAGTGTGCCTGGGACACCAGTGCATCGGCTATGTTTACGGCGCGACCATCAGGCGGGCGGAGCTTCCCGTGCACGGTAAGGACTCTGTCATTCACCATGATGGCGAGACTATCTTCAGTGGGCTGGCTTCGCCTCTTACCGGGGCACGGTATCACTCGCTGGTAATCGACATGGCTTCCCTGCCTTCGGCTCTTGAAGTATCGGCAAAAACTGAAGAAGGCGTCATCATGGGTGTCCGGAACCGGCAGGATGTTATCGAAGGCGTGCAGTTCCACCCGGAATCCATACTAACGCCAGACGGACATAGTATTTTATCAAACTTTTTAGGTATGTCTGTCCTGGCAGGGAGGAAGTGATGGCAGAGATTGTCTATATAAACAGTTCGCTGGTACCCCGTTCCGAAGCCCGTATTTCGGTCTTCGACCACGGTTTTCTTTATGGTTACGGACTTTTTGAGACGATGCGTGCCTACAGCGGCACCATATTTCTCCTGGGAAAGCACCTCGAACGACTCAGAAAATCGGCGAAGAGTATCGGGATAAATCTTTCTGGCATCGACCTATCACAGGCCTGCAAGGATACGGTTGAAGCTAACGGACTTCAAAGCGCCCGCATAAGGCTTACTGTATCCAACGGTGATTCGGATGCGCTTCCGTGGAAGGAGACAGACAGCCGGCCAACCCTTGTCATTACCGCCCGGAACTACCAACCTTTCCCTCCGGAGGTGTACGAAAAGGGCTTTCGGGTTGGGGTATCATCCTACCAGCGCTCCCGGCATTCATCACTCAGCGGTATCAAAGCCACCAATTACCTGGTGAATGTACTGGCACGGCATGAAGCGACGTTAAACGGACTTGATGAAGCCTTGCTGCTGAATGAGGATGGATACCTTACCGAGGGCAGCACCTCAAACATCTTTTTCGTGAAGTCGTCCGGTCTGGTGACTCCGCCGCTGGATAGCGGTATCCTGCCGGGTATTACCCGTAATCTGGTGATAGAAATCGCCGGTAAGCTGGGGATAAAGGTGACCGAGGAAAACATATCTCTGACTGATTTATCTCAATTCCAGGAAGCTTTCCTGACCGCTTCGACGATGGAGATAATGCCTCTGATAATGATAAAGGGGCAGGATAGAGAAGAAAACATCATTGGTTCCGGTGAACCGGGAGCAACTATGAAAAGGCTGATGGCGGCCTACAAAGAGAGGGTGAAGCAAGAGACAGGAGTATAGATATCGAGGTAACTACCAGAACTCTACCTGTGAAACGTTCTCAGTGTCCTGTATTATCTTTTTAATTTTCTCCCTCGTGGTCTTGTCGGTAATCGGCTCTACTTCTGATACGGATAAACCATCCTTGTTGTTGGCGATGTGCTGGTCGATGATATAGCCGGGCACCAGCGCTGCCGTAAAGTCGGCGTTACCGCAGCAGGAGGAGTCCACCACCGCGTTGTTGAGGACATAGAGGATTTCCCGTCCGTTGATATTTATTCTGGATTCTTTCTCAGGGGTATAGTAACCAGCCGGAGCCGCGACGTCCTGGTTTATTTTAAGATGAGTGTACTTAACCATGGTTGGAAATCCTGTCTCTAGGGGTAGACTGCCGGTGATTCGAGTCCGGTAGTTTCAGGAAGACCCAGCATCAGGTTCATGTTCTGGATAGCCTGTCCCGCCGCTCCTTTGACCAGATTGTCGATACAGCTGATGACGATGAGCCGACCGGTACGGCGGTCGATGCTGGGGTAAATGTGGCAGTAATTGCTGCCCAGGGTATGCTTGGTATGCGGCGGCGATTTTACCACTTTTACAAAAGGTTCATTCTCGTAAAAATCCTGGTAACATTTGACCAGTTCATCTTCTCCTGTTTTACCCCCGGCGAATTTCCCCGGAATCAGGGTAGCGTAGGCGGTGGTGAGTATACCGCGCGTCATCGGTACCAGGTGAGGCACGAAGGTTATCGAGAATGTCTGTTTTTTATCGAGTGCCTCTATCTCCTGTGTTATCTCGGGCAGGTGGCGATGTCCTTCCAGCGCATAGGCGGCGGTATCCTCATTAGCTTCACAGTAATGGGTGTTTAGTTTGAGAGTTCTCCCGGCCCCGGAAAGCCCCGATTTACTATCGAAGATAATATCGGGCGCGATTAAACCTGCCTTAACAGCGGGAGCAACCGCCAGTATCGCTCCCGTAGGATAACAGCCGGGGTTGGCTACCAGCTTCGCGGTAGCGATACGGTCGCGGTGCAGCTCGGTAAGACCGTAGACAGCTTCTTCCAGTAAGCGCGGTGCCGGGTGGGTAAAATCGTACCAGCGGGGATAACTTTCGGCGTCTTTAAGCCGGAAATCGGCGCTGATATCCACAACTTTAGCGTCTCCCTCCAGCAGCGGTATGATTTCCTGGGCGCTTTCTTTATGCGGCAGAGCGGAGAAAATGAAATCAACATCCCCCAGGTATGAGGTGATGGTTAGGTCGATACCCGCCAGATGGGGAAAAACCTCGTTCAGATTTTTACCGGCATTACTGCGTCCGGTAACCGAAGTCAGCTCCACCTCCGGGTGCTGACAGAGCAGTCGCGCCAGTTCGATTCCGGCATAGCCGGTAACGTTGATGATTCCGACCCGCATCTTTGCCATAAAAATACCCCTTATTTACTCTTGATTATGAGTATAACATAAGCGTTACTCGATTTGTACTAAGGGTACGAAAATAGGGCTGATTATCCGTTATATCATCCAATTCAGGCAAAATATCCGAAGAAATTTTAATCTGAGCCCTAAAAAGTATCATTTGAGCCTGTTTTTCCCTTGACATGAGCGTAACAATAGTTTATTGTTTAAAGCAAATACAAATATGGAAGGAGGAAAACATGCAAGCATATTGTGTGAAGTGCCGTGCCAAGAAGGAAATGAAAGATCCTAAGTCCATTACCATGAAAAACGGCAAGCCGGCAACGCAGGGTGTATGCCCGTCCTGCGGCACCAAGATGTTTAGAATCGGCAAGAGTTAGCCGGTTTTTTATTTTAAAGGGATTTATATATACAACAAAGCTGGATATTTTCCGATTTAGGGATATCCAGCTTTTTTTGTAGGCGGGGAGCGGCTAATCCTGATTTTATGAATGGTCGGTAACGTATTTGTTGACGAGGTCAACAGTATCTATCGCATTGAGTTTGTGAAACACCAGCGAGAAGCGGTCTTCCAGCTCTTTCATTATCTCACCGAGATTTGATTCGGGGAGATTCCAGAGTTCTTTCTTAAAATCACCGAAGGCTTTCTTGCGGGTTTTATATTGAAATTGCTCATCCGTTTCGTCGGGATTCCTCTCGTCTTTGTATTTTACTCCAATAAATCCGTATATCTCATCCCGCAGTTCTTTAGGGAAGTGCTGGCTATCATAGACGATATTTTGAAAGCCGGTAGCCAGGTGTACTTCGACGGTATCAACCTTCGGGAACATATCGAAAGCTTCATCGGGGAGTGTAGAAGCGCCGTGCTGTACCGCTCCACCCATGCCGTACTCATCGCGGGCCAATTTAGATAGCTCTTTCAGGACATCGAAATCGATATTGACCCGGGCAATTGACCCGTCGGGTAGAACAACGCCACCGTGAGCCGTACCGGTTTGTACACTGATTTTTGATATTCCCTTGATATTCTTTCCCAGCGTTTCTGTATACCCCTTCATGAATGCTTTGAGGTCGGCAAGCGTGCTGTTTCCTTTACCTATTTCACCGATTTCCCCACCGACCGATACCGTAACGCCTTCGGGCTGGATATCCCGTATGAATTGCGTCATATCGGCGGTTATCTGTGTATTCAGGGTCTGTTGTTCGACCAGGTCCGATTTTTCCATATCGACCAGCGTGGAAGCGTCAATGTCTATATTATAAAAACCGGCATCGACCGCTTCTTTTATCAGTTGTTTGATATCGCTGGTTTCCTTATCCGGGTCTTCCCGGAACATACGCCGTCTGACCTGAAAATGGTCCCCCTGGATAAATACCGGCCCCGTAAAATCTTCGCGGATGGCGGCGGCAAGTACACAGGTTACGTACTCATCCGGGGGTTGTAACGTATAACCGATTTCCGAGCGCGCAATCTCAAAAATAAAGGCTCCTACTCTATCCTTGATAGATGCCCTGAAGACAGCCTTGGCGGTGTCATAAGTAATCCCTCTGATGTTTATGGCGGGTACGGTAATACCCTGGTAGAGTCCTTTTCCGGCAGCTTCGTAGAGCCCCTGGATACTGGCGGGAATAATACCCCTGTCCAGCGCCATCTCCCGTATTATCCGCCGGTGCTCCTCTTTTATCTGGCTATCGGCCCCGAAGACAGCCATTTTAATTAGTGTATCGATATTATTGTCTTTAGCTGCGTCTTTTTCGTTGTGCATTTTTCTCCTTGTTACTTTAATTTATCATTAATCGTTTGTCATCTAGAATTAATACAATGATATTGTATCAAACATACACGAGGCGATAATGATATGCCCAATAAAATTATTAGAGTTCAGCGGGTTTTGGTGGTTGGTGTAATTTCTAGTTCTTTAAAAAGGCGAAGGGCTTTTAAGTGGTATGTATTATCGCGTCTTTCTTGTATTCTCTCCAAACTAAATCCTAAGTTCTTCAACATACTCTCCAGCTCTTCTTCAGACTGGCCATATTCTCGAATCTGGCGATGCACTTCACAGAAGAGAACTCGACAATCGGTGAGAGTATTTTGCATACCTTTTATTACAAGATATTCTGCTCCCTCAACATCAATCTTTACAATATCTGGCCTTGGAGCAGCACCGTCTTCAATGAGCTTATCTCCGCTATTTGTTTCGACGTTGATAGTATTGCTGGTTTTTTCAAATGCAATATGAGCCAGGCCATGATTGCCGCGATTTTCCATCGAATCAAATTTAACTAAGCCCTTAGTGTCTGATAGTGCAAGTTTAAGTACCTCTATATTGGATTTCTTGTTCAGCGCTATATTATCATTAATTTTCTTTACTGTCATCGGATTTGGCTCAAACGCTACGACATTCACTCCGGGAGAATTTGCAGCAAACAATGAATATAATCCCAGATTGGCACCTATATCCCAGAATACATCATCAGGCTTCAATTCACTTAAGACCTCTTCGAGAAAGGAACGCTCGTTCTTTTCCCAGAAAAGTAATTCCTCGGCATCACTATGATCAATTACTCCCATAGTGATGCTCATGCCTCTAACAGAAAAGGTATACTTCCCTCTCAACTGATAATAACCCTGCTGTAACTTAGATAGCGGTTTTAATACAAGCATACAAAGGTATCTGAAAAAAGCCGCAATTAACTTGAAAATACCTTCTTCTTTGTATATTATTCGTGCTCTGGCAAATAACGACGTGTTTTTCATTTTAGTTAATAATAGTGCGGCGTCCGTTGTACCTGTCCCGGTCGTATTCCGTGGCTACGTCAACTCGATTCAATTTTCCGTAGATGTTTTCCAGGGGGCAGCAGGTAATTTTGCCGCCTTTAAGGCATACCATCTTACCGAAGTCCTTCTTTACCACCAGGTCAATAGCGGCAATCCCGAAGTACCTTCCCATCCTGCGGTCGTAGGCACACGGGGCGCCGCCTCGCTGGAGGTGACTGAGGATAACGCTTCGGGTCTCCAGCCCGGTGCCCTTTTCAATCTCTTCGGCAACATGCTGACCTATGCCTCCGAGGGCTTTATGCCCGAAGCTGTCAACACCCTTCTTCTTAACGACCTCGGTGCCGCCGGTTTGTTTGGCGCCCTCGGCTACGATGATGATTTCATACCTGGCACCGGACCGTCTGCCTTCCATCACCAGCTCGTTCACCCTGTCCATGGAAAAATCATATTCCGGGATGAGGATAATATAGGCACCGCAGGCCTCACCTCCCTGCAACGCCAGCCATCCGGCCGTCCTGCCCATCGTTTCCACGACGAATATCCTCTTGTGAGAGCCGGCCGTGGTTCGCAACCGGTCTACTTCCTCAACGATGACGTTCAGAGCGGTCTCGTACCCCAGGGTATAGTCCGTTGCCGGCAGGTCTTTATCTATCGTTTTGGGAATGCCGACCACGTTGATACCTTCTCGGGAGAGTCTGGTAGCGATAGCCAGGGTGCCGTCGCCCCCGATGGCAATCACGGCGTCAATACCGCGCCTTTGGATATTATCTATCACCAGCTTGGAGCACTCGTTTTTCGGGTCGTAAGGACTGAAACGCGAGGTACCCAGCATCGTCCCGCCGTACCTGTCCCATGTCCTCACTATATCCGGGTCCAGTTGCACTATCCACCCTTGGTCGGTATCCGGAGTGGACGGATCGATGCTAACCAGTCCCTTCCATCCGTCGCGGATTCCCAGGACTTCGTAGCGAATACCCCTCTCTTCCTCGAGTCGTTCATCCAGGGCGGTTTTTGTTACCCATTTGAGAGCGGGATTCAGTCCGGCGCAATCACCGCCCCCGGTGAGGACGGCTATTCTACTTTTTTTCATAGTATCGTTATTATAGGATTAGTATCGCCTGCTGTCAAAAGCGTGATAAAGGCAGTTTCTAAGTTCTCCGTTTGCTCATCTTGAACCAGGGGTGGAAGCTGATTATGGAGTCGGAAGGCATCTGTCGATGGTTTGCGCCTCTCATACTCATATCCATTGCCATGAGGTAATCGGCGATACGGTCGGGCATGAGGAAGTGCTCGTGGACGTACTCCCTGCCTCTTTGACCGATAGCCTCGGCGGCTTTGCGGTTTTTCAGCAGATTTAGTACCCTTTTTCCCGTCTTATAGGCGGTCTCGTAAAAGAATCCGGTATCGCCGTCTCTTATCTGGAGGGGTATAGCGCCGACATTGGCCGCTATTACCGGCTTGGCTTTCCACAAAGCCTCGGTGATAACCAGGCCGAATCCCTCACGCGTCGAAGGCTGCACAATAACGTCCGCCGAACGCTGTAAAGCGTTTATTTCCTTCCAGTTTTCCAGGCGGTTGGCTAACGAAAGGTTGAGAATCCGGATGTCCTCATCATTTTTGATATCTTCATAAAGTCTCGCCAGAATACGTTCGCCTTCGGGGTCGTCGGAGGCCATGCCCCCGGCCAGAATAAGCTGGCATTTCATTTCTTTTCTAGCGTAGCGGAAAGCGGCTATCGTCCTGTCCAGTCCTTTCCAGGGATCGAACCTGCCTACCTGGGCAACAATTGG
>CAZCZJ010000029.1:21643-25597 GCA_964503235.1 uncultured Dehalococcoidaceae bacterium
TCTTCAGGTGACGCGCCAGACCGAGCGGCTGTGGGTCATTGACTATGATAATATCGTAGTAACGGTCGACGAGGTCGCTGCGGGCGCAGTCGGCAATAGTACAATAATAAGCCCTTTCCATTTCCTGGGTAAAAGTCCCCTTCATTCCCTGTAACAGGTTGTGCAGTCCTTTGGTACACTCGAAAAATTCATCATTACCCCTGATGACCTTCCATTCTGTCTCTACACCAAGATTATTCAGGAACGGTACGGAGCTGTACAGCATCTCAGCAACGCCGCCACCCTGAGCGGTAGCGTTGAGCTCCAGAACCTTGATGCCCTTCAAACGTTCCGCAGCCTGCATCACCCTTTCTGTTCTCGCCTCACCCAGAATCGGCTTATAATCTTTCAGTTTCGGTGCGGAAAAGGGACAGTGGTTGAAACGTTTGCTGTAAATAACACCCTCCGGAGGTGTCGATATTCCCGGGGCTGGTAAGTCTTTACTCACGGTTTTTTTACGACCGTTTCCATTTTTACTCTTTACCGGATTTTTACCAGCGATGATCATGAATACCCTCCTTTAAAAAAGGCTTGTTTACTCTCACCAGAGCGTCAATATTACGGGTAAATTATGCCCATGATAATGATATTGTAGTAATCATAAAGCCCCGTCCGAATGCGAACAAGGGTGTAAGCCTTGATAGTAGCTCAGGGGTAACAGGTATAAATTCCGGAGAAGCGCTGGAAAAGCCGAAATATTTAATAAAAATGTGAAAATATTGTAAGTCCCGGCAACTCGGGACGGGCTAGACTTATTAAAAAAAAGGTAGTAAAATTTTATTAGTATTGAAGGTTTGAGAAATAATATGGCTTTTTGATATGCAGAACAACTTCAATTACGATGATAGAAATTGAGCACTGACCTCAGAAGAGGCGGTGCTTTTTAAGTTAAGGAGGTAATGATAATGCAATCTAGCCTCATTGGAAAGATAGAAAAAGCCAAGCGCTATGCCGAGGAAAAGGACAGGATTACTTTCAGCGAACTGGCCGTCAGGTTCCGCGGTGAGAATAACGATTACGATACGAGCTATAGAAACGGCAAGTGGCATTGCACCTGTAGCTTTTTCTCCAGTTGGGGTATGTGCAGTCACACCATGGCTATGGAGAGAATCCTGGCCGAAATGCTACCTCCTGAAGCAATAAGCACCCAGTATGATATATCAGAGTAAATATCCGGCGAGGCTGTATTGAGTTTTACGGAAAAACTGGCTGAAGCTGTTAATAAAAACCGGAGTTTACTCTGCATCGGACTGGACCCCGACCCGGCACTGATGCCGGAAAAGCTGGGTATCTTTGAATTCAACCAGGCGATTATCAACGCTACCTCTGACCTCGTCTGCGCCTATAAGCCCAATATCGCTTTCTACGAAGCCTTCGGCAGTAGCGGGCTGGACGACCTGAAGCGTACCCGTGAGTGTATACCAGCGGATATCCCGGTAATCATCGATGCCAAGCGGGGTGATATCGGTAACACCGCCCGGGCCTATACCCGCGGTCTTTTCGATTACTTTAATTTTGACGCTGCTACAGTGAGCCCGTATCTGGGCTACGATTCTCTGGAGCCGTTTATCGAGTATGGAGACAAAGGAATCTTCGTGCTCTGCCGTACGTCCAACGACGGCGCCGTCGATTTTCAGTCGCTTTCCTGTGACGTAGAGGGGGGCAATAAGCCGCTTTTTGAAGTAGTTGCCGCCAAAGTGAACCAGTGGAATACCCGTGGCAACCTGGGGCTGGTGGTGGGTGCAACCTATCCCGAAGAATTGCAGCGGATACGGCAGGACTATCCGGATATACCTTTACTGATACCCGGCATCGGTGCCCAGGGAGGAGAACTCTCGCAGGTCGTAAGGCATGGCGTTGATGCTAGAAAGCAGAGAACTATTATAAATTCATCGCGGCAGATACTCTATGCATCAAAAGGTAAAGATTATGCCGAAGTCGCCAGACGAGCGGCTAAGGAATTAAGAGACCGGATTAACGGCTTTTTAGCGACTAGAGATTCGTAGTGGTAGCTACATCATGGTACCGGATATCAAACTCGGTGATATAGTCCGTCTGAAGAAAGTCCATCCCTGTGGTGGCTATGAATGGCAGGTGGTCAGACTGGGGGCTGATATCGGTATCAAGTGCCTCAAGTGCGGTCGCCGCGTTCTCCTGGAAAGGAATGTCTTTGAGCGTAGAGTCAGGGAAGTTATCTCGCACGATAGTAAAGAATAACCTGTTGTTAGATTACGATTGGACATCATTCAATCTATTCCATTATGATAGTATCTGATAAGGAGGATTCAATAAAATGGCTGAAGGCAGATATGACAAATATGTTAAAATAAAACCCTCGATGGATTTTACCAAGCTCTATCCAGCGCTTACGGCGCCGTCGTTCCATGTCCACGGGAAGGAATGGAATTCCCCGTATAGAATGGACTGGTTTTGCGTAACCGAGCCTTTCCTGATGATTAACGAGCCCCATACCCACGATTTTGACCAGTTCCTGGCTTTCCAGGGGGGTGACCCCACTCATGTTAATGATTTTGACGCCGAGGTCTGGCTATACCTTGGAGGAGGAGATGAGCAGGAAAAACTGGTGATTACCCAGAGTTGTTTTGTTCATGTACCTGCGGGTTTCGTACACACACCGCTTGAGTTCAAAAGAATAGGTAAACCCATTGTATTTATGGATATCGCTCTCGTAGCTGAGTACGTAAGGAAGCCGGAGGAAGAGAAATAACCTGAATTTTTAGGGTGTATAAACTAATAAGAGCCGCTGATTCGAACCGGTTTCAGTAATACAAAATTATCCTAGTTTTTTGCGGCGGCATTGCTCACTGATGCAGGGCTCTTACCCTCCTGGTGTAGAATGCCAGCCACCGTCTTACTCAATTTATGGGCGCTCAAGGGCTTGATGAGGTAACTGGTGGCGCCCATGCGCAGTGTCCTTCGCTGTTGTACAGACTCGGCTATAGCGGTAAGCACTACCACGGGAACTTTTGAGAGCGCCGGATTGCCTTTTATTTCCTGGAGTATCGACCAGCCGTCGGGGCCCGGCAGCCGCAGGTCCAGCAGCACTAAAGATACATGATTCTCATTAATCAGTTCCATTCCCGTGTGGCCGTCACTGGCTCTGATAACCCGGTAACCTTCCAGCTCCAGCACCCGGGAAATGAAATTCTGGATATCCAGGTCGTCCTCGATTATCAGTACCGTGTGTATCTTGGCTTTTCTGGTCATGGCTTCGGTCTCTGTTATTTGCCTGTAAGCAAACGACCTTGTAGCCCTGCATCTTTTAAACGGGTCCTAATTCTTACAAATACTGTTTCTCTAGTCTACGTTATTGCCGTAATATCTAAGGTATATACTTTATTTCTAGAATTAGCTTTATGAAGCAAAGCGACTAGAAGTAATATTACAACAAATACGTAACAATGTCAAATATAATGACAAAAGACTTGGTATATGAGAGTAAGAAAGTGACAAATGACATGATACATCATTATCACTGGGCACATTAGGCACTGGTTTTAAAAAAACCGCGAAGACTGGTTCTATTATGGGTCTTGTCAATAATAGTGACTTGGTGCTATGATGAAAATCTCCAGGATATTCAGTTGAAGAAGCAGCAATATTTGCCAGCGTAGCTCAGTGATAGAGTAGCGGTTTTGTAAACAGCTTAGGGCCATGCCGCCCGGTGTTTTCGGGTGTCACATGGCCCCATTTTGTATCTGGAGCAGGGTATAATCAAGGGGTTTCATACCGTCCCGTGACACCCCGTCCCACACAGTTCGTTGGCAAATCCGTTAGCACAAAAGCCGGTGTGCTAATACGAGCAACTTTTGAGAATGGATTAGTTCTTTGGGCAAGTGAACAACATACTATATTCCCCAAGGTCAATAGCTCCAGCCAAATTTCCTTCTGTTT
>CAZCZJ010000030.1:0-24847 GCA_964503235.1 uncultured Dehalococcoidaceae bacterium
GAACGCACATGCCGCATGACTCGTCCTGTAAGAATGTAAGGAAGTATTTGGCTACATCTACCATACAGGAGCTTTCGTCCATGACTACCATACCACCGGAACCTACCATCGAACCTGCCTCGTAAAGCACGTCGAAATCAACCGGCAGGTCAAATTTATCGACGGGCAGGCAGCCGCCGGAAGGGCCTCCGGTTTGGACTGCTTTGATCGCTTTACCGTTGGTGGCTCCACCACCGATATCGAATACGATATGGCGTATTGTGGTACCCATAGCAACTTCGACGAGTCCCGTATTCTTAATACGCCCGGTGAGAGCCAGTATTTTTGTGCCTTTGCTTCCTTTGGTTCCTTTAGAAGCAAACCAGTTAGCACCGTTGAGTATTATCGAGGGGATGTTAGCCCAGGTTTCGACGTTATTGAGGGTCGTCGGCTTATGCCAGAGACCATCAACCACGGTATGGACGTCCTTGGGTCGAGGCTCTCCTACCTTGCCTTCCAGCGAGGCCATGAGTGCTGTCGATTCTCCGCAGACGAATGCCCCCCCGCCTCTGGCAACGTCGACATCGAATGAAAATGAAGACCCTAGGATATTTTCACCCAGCAAACCAAATCTCCTCGCTTGCTGTACGGCATTTCGGGCGTGCTTCACTGCCAGAGGATATTCATTACGAACATAGACATAGCCTTTGGAGGCGCCGATGGCGTAAGCACCGATCATCATACCCTCCAGTACCAGAAAGGGATTTCCTTCCAGTACACAACGGTCCATATAAGCACCGGGGTCGCCTTCATCGGCATTACAGATGACGTATTTTTCATCACCAGGGACTTCCCGGCATTCCGTCCATTTACGCCAGGTAGGAAAACCGCCGCCACCGCGACCCCTTAAACCTGATACCTTTATCTCCCTGATTATTTCCTCCGGTGCCAGAGTGCCGAAGGCCTTTGCCAGAGCCGAAAAACCACCGATAGCAATGTAATCCTCTATTGACTGTGGATTTACTTCTCGATTCTGAAAAAGCAGCTGACGATCCTGTGCCTGATAGAAAGGAATTTCCGATTCTGTGCGTACCTTTTCTCCAGAAACTGGGTCGGTATAAAGTAACCTTTCAACAATCTCGCCATTCTTCAGAGTTTTTGTAACGATATCACTGGCATCCTCAGGGGTTATGTGACAGTAAAAAATGTTTCCTGGTTCTATGACAGCTATAGGACCTTGCTCGCAGAAACCGTGGCACCCCGTAACACGTAGATGGACTTCAGAATCCATTTCCTGAATAACTAATGCTTTATTGAGTGCATCAATGACATCCCGACTCCTAGATGCCGTACATCCTGTTCCACCGCATACTATAAGTGTCTTATTTATCTTCTCCCTATCGAGGAGAAGCTGTTTTCCCATTATTTCCAGGTCTTCTTTAGTGTTGAGGTGAGGCATTCCCAACCTCCTCTCTTTCTTTGCTACGGATCGAATCTATGAACTTCCTGAGCTTGGCCGGTGTCATGTGGTGACCGAAATTTCCATTTTCAGAGGCAATCGGGCCTAAAGCGCAGGCACCGAGGCAATTAACATATTCAATGGAAAACAAGCCGTCATCGGTTACTTCGCCTGGATTTATTCCCAGCTGGCTGACAGCCTGGTCTTGAAGAAGATTTGCACCCCGTACATGACAGGCAGTGCCGTTGCATATGGTTATTACGTATTTCCCGTTTGGTTTGAGTTTAAAAATCTTGTAAAAAGATACCACCCGGTAGACCTCTATTAGCGGTACTCCAAGTGTTTGTGATATCTCTCTCATCGCTTCTTCCGGTATATAACCATAATTTTCCTGTACATCCTGCAACACTTCTATTAGCTGATGTGGCTGGCTACTACGTCCTCTTAATATCGATTCCAGTTGTAGCGATTTCATGGAAACCTCCTTAGAAATCTGAATTAGGTTTAAAGGTTGACTTTACTTATTGTATAGGGTAATCTGAGGCTAATAAATACGGAATAAATACTGGTATATTGCATAGAATATGTGGTTATTATTATTAATATATTAGTGCCAGTTTAATGCCTATATAAAATAGGCAGGGAGGTAACTTTTATGACTAAAAAGATGGAAAAATCAAAAGAAATTAATGATATAAAATTCCCCAATACAGAACTGCCCAGACTCTGGCGGATTCCATTTAGCGACGAAACCGAGCAACCGAAAGTTGAAAACGCGCTTCACGAACGTATAAAAGAGCTGAACTGTCTCTACGGGGTATCACAGCTGGCTGAACGTCACTTTAATTCACTCGACAATCTGCTGGAAGAACTGGTCAACTTTTTACCCTATTCATGGCAGTATCCGGATATTACCTACACCAGAATTATTTTCAAAGATAATACGTACAAGAGCGAGCGATTTAAAGTCACGGAATGGCGGCAATCTTCACGGATTTACGTTTACAGCGAGCCGGTAGGTGAAGTTACCATCTTTTATCTGGAAGAGCGTCCGCCTGCTGATGAAGGGCCATTCCTTAGGGAAGAGCGTGCTCTACTCGACGCACTGGCGGACCAGATTGGCACCATTGCGACACGTATTTCTGCCGAAATGGAATTGCAGGATATCAACAAACAGCTTAGCTTAGAGCGGAAGGCCTTACAGGAATCGAATGCCGCACTCAGAACGGTTTTAACTAGAATCGAGGAAGAAAAAAATGAAATATATAGGAACATAAAAACGAACGTCGATAAAGTCCTGATGCCTATCTTATTAGCCTTGGCTTTGGAAATCCCTCAAACACAGAGTAAATATGTTGAAATGCTCAAGACAAATATGGAGGAGATTACATCACAGTTTGTCAGGCACTTGTCTAATTCCTACCATTCTCTGACACCGACGGAAATCACAATCTGTAACATGATTCGCAACGGATTGAGGACCAAGGAAATAGCCCAGACAAGAGGGGTATCCTCGGCCACCATCAATCGCCATCGCGAAAATATACGGAGAAAGCTTAAAATCACTAACGATGATGTAAACTTGGCAACGTACTTGCAGTCGAGTATGTGGGAAAAAAGTTAAGCAGTTTGTTAAGCAAAATTGAGGCTAAAATCGCGGATTTTGTTAAGCAAACTGCTGAGTATACTGACTAAACTGAAAGGAGAACTGAAAAAATGGGTCGAATTAGCCTCAAAAATGGTGAGCCGCACAGGAATCGAACCTGTAACCTGCTGATTAAGAGTCAGCTGCTCTGCCAGTTGAGCTAGCGGCCCGCAGACATCTGTGTTTCATTCTATCATCAATGAACCCATCAAAGCAAGCTGGATTATGCCTGTCTGTAGAGGTACGGGGCTAAAAAAGAAACTCCCCCGGTTCTCACGGGGGAGCTACATCTTTTGTTATATTATTAGGGGGTCGTTTTCGCTTTCGGGACAAGTTGGACTTTGCGACGTTTAATTTTGAGAATGCTTGGCGAGTCTGACGCCGTGAATAGGGGCGAGAATGCTGCCGTCGGTTGTCATAATATCTTTGTTTATTACAGTTTGAAGCTCCTGGTGTAATTGCCTGAATCTCCTCATGTCTTCATCGTGCTTACTAAAAGGCTTTTTTTCGGTATTGCTCTCATCGCTTTGATTTCCTTTTCTCAACTTACGTAACCAGAGTATTAACATGTTTTATCTCCTCATTTTTGGTTGACTAATATTACCTCTAACACTCTAAGCTTATCTTTTCATGGGGTAATAAGGCATAAAAAACAAATAAAAAGCTGTAAATATTGTATAAATCTTACGCTGGGTACTTTGACAGGTTCGGGTCTCTAAAAGTGATGGAAATAATTTGGGGCTTAGTATCAACTAAGCCCCGCTTACTATTGGATCGTTGCCAAGCTGGGGAACAGCCTGCATAGCGTTAATCTGTTTATGGTGTGCCGGTGTAAATATTGGTCAGCGGGTCGGTAACAGCGGCGGAATTTCGTTTGATGGTCTCTTCTATGCGTGTATTTAGTGTGTCCGTTCCGAAAGGCTCGGTGAGATAGCTGTCGGAACTGAGGTTAAGTCCTCTAACCATACCGTCTTCCGTACCCCATTTGGTTAACATCATAATAGGTAGTTTGGTCCATTGCCGAAGTCGCAGACATACTTCAATACCATCAAGGGTGGGCATCATAATGTCCAGGATAATAAATTCCGGTTTTTCCGTATCGATTTTACCTCTGAGCGGAATTCCGGTATCCTTGGTGCTAACTATCTCATACTTGCCATTGCCGAGTTCGTGCTCCAGGAAGCTCTTTAGCTCCGAGTCACTGCTAATGGCAAGGATTTTTCTCTTTGTCGGCATCGCTATCTCCTTGGTGTATTTTCTTCTTCGTTACGGTTATAGAGTAACATTCGGATGGTAAACAGGGCATAAACGGAGGATAAAATAAGATAAATATCTCATTAAAGATTTATGAAGTCTCGGGCACCAGATAAATCGTGTGTCAAGAGCGTAAAGTATGTCGATATAGGACAATCGGGAAGATAAAAAAGGTCAGGGGAGCTGAAAAAGCTCCCCCGTTATTTACGTACGGATATATCAGGGTGTTTTTATGATGTAGCCAGATGATAGCCGACACCCGGGATGGTGTGAATATACCTCGGGTTCTTGGGGTCCGGCTCAAGTTTCCGACGTAATCTACCCACAAAGACTCTCAAATACTCTTTCTCCGAAGAGTACTCGGTACCCCAGACACTGTGCAGCAGCATGCTGTGGGTCAGGACTTTATCCGAGTTGACGGCCAGTTGCTGTAGTAGCGAATATTCGGTAGGGGTGAGGGTTATTTCTTTACCTTTTACCGTAACCCGTCTCTTGGCGAAGTTTATTTCAAGACCATCGTAGGTAAATGAGGACTGGGCCGGAGCCACGCTGGCATCACCGCGATGACGGAATGCCGTATTTATCCTTGCCATCAACTCGGCAATACCGAAGGGTTTGGTCAGGTAATCATCAGCACCCAGTTCGAGGCACTTGACCTTGTCGTTCTCGTCACCGCGGGCGCTGAGTATAATAATGGGTATGTCGGACCATTCACGGATATGACGGCATACCTGAACACCATCAACCTTGGGCATCATGATATCCAGTATTATCAGGTCAATATATTCTTTCTGAACAGCTTCCAGAGCCTCCTCACCGTCGGTGGCAGTTATTACTTCATAGCCCCTGGCTTTCAGATTGGTACTGAGTAGTCGCAGTATGGCTGTGTCATCATCAACGACCAGTATCCTTTTCTTATCCATAGCTCTTTCCTCCTTAATTCAACGGTAAACTGAAGTTGAATCTGGCGCCTTTATTCGGTTGACTTTCTACCCAGATTTTTCCGCCGTGCGTCTCGACAATACCGCGGCAGATAGCCAGACCGAGCCCGGTCCCCTTCCTGCGTCCGGCCTTGCTGCCGTTGCCCTGGAAGAACCGTTCGAATATCTTCATATGAAGTTCCGGCGGAATACCACTGCCCTGGTCGCTAACGCTGACGATTATCTCTTTACCGTTGCTTTCAGCTTCGATGAGGATAGTGGTATTGTCATCGGAAAATTTTACGGCATTTTCTACAAGGTTGGTTAACACCTGACCGATGCGTATGTCATCGATATTTACCGACGGCATATCGTTGGGAATACTTATTTGAAGCTGATGTTTTACAGTCAGGTTATCCAGTCTGTCTCTAATGGCTTCAACTACCTCTTCGATTTTATACGGCTTTCTCTTAACTTCCAGCGCTTCGGCTTCCAGGCGTGACATCATCAGCAGGTCATCAACCAGTCGCGTTAATGTATCGGCGTCTTTATCTATTGATTGCAGGAAGTACTGCCGGGTCGATTCATCGAATATAACATCGGGCTGGAGAAGACTGTTAGCGGAGCCCTTGATAACCGCCAACGGAGTACGCAGTTCGTGCGATACATTGGCCAGGAACTCGGTACGCATGTTGTCCAGTTCCTGTAAGGCTTTGGCGCTTGAAGCCGCCTCATAAAGCTGAGCATTCCTGACAGCGATAGTTATCTCTCTGCCGATTCCGGTGAGCAATTCGATGTTATTATCGGTCATCTCGCGGCCGGTGGTAGAAGTTACGACTCCCATTACACCGATACTTTCTCCCAGGATGGACAGCGGAATGCCGCCGAAAGACTGGCAGCCCTTCTTCTTCAGGGGTTCCAGACTTGTATCTGTGGAGTTCATAAAATCATCGATGATTATCGGTTTTACCTGCTTGAATATACGACCGATAAAACCGCTGTCTTTCTGGATTTCCTTTTCCATTTGTGCTACTTGATTCCGCGATAATCCGTGGGTTCCCTTTAAAACCAGACGGTCGTTTTCGTATAAATAGATAAAGCTTATCCTAATGCCCGTATAATAGGCTACCTTCTCCAGCGACGAATCGACGATTTGCTGCAGGTCGAGGGATTCCGATACGGCCTGCGACACGCTGAGCAGGGTGTTGGTGACTTTATTTCGCTGTTCCAGTTCCTCCATGAGACTGCGGTTCTCCAGGACCAGCCGCTGCTTTTCCAGTCCGCGGTTAATCACTGATAGCAGCGTTTCCGTGTCCAGGGGTTTTTCCAGGTATGCAAAAGCCCCGCGATTTAGTGATTGTACGGCGTTTTGGACCGAGGAATGACCCGTCAGCATTATGGCGATTATATCCGGGTGAATTTCCAGGAATTTTGTAAGCAACTCGGTACCGTCGGCGTCGGGGAGGCTTATATCCAGAATGGTGGCATTATAGAAACGCTCTTTTAAACGGGAAATTCCCTCATTTGCCGAGGGAGCCGTGTCTACTTCATAGCCCTTATTTTCCAGGATAAGTTTGATGATTTTCAGGAAATCAAGGTCGTCATCAACTACCAGGATGCTTTCTCTACCCTTCATTCTTTACACCGTTTTTTGTCGTTTTTTATTAATACCTCTAACCAGGTCGGCAGCTTTAGAAGGGTCGAACGGTTTGTACAGGCAGGTAATTGCCGAAGCTTCCTGCGCCTTGTCGAGGGCGTCTTTAACTTCGTTACGAAAACCGGTCATCATTATGGTAATAATGTCGGGATTTATCTCTTTCAATCGCAGGAAAGTCTCCAGCCCGTCGATATTAGGCAATTTTACATCGATGAAGGCCATCTTACAGGCCCTATCTTTAGCTATGCTCACCGCTTCTTCGCCGCTGTTGGCCGTGAGTACATGGTGTCCTTCTAGCCTTAAAACCCTGGTAAGCGTCTCGCAGATATCGGCGTCATCATCCACGATAAGAATCGGCTCTTCGGTAGCCGCTTCCTTTATCATGTCTATCAGCTGGTCGATTCTTATCGGCTTGTTGATTACCTTGCGGGCGCCTTCGTTTTTCGCAATTTGAATCAGCTCCTCTTCCGAGTATGCTGTCATCAGAATGACCGACGCTTCGGGGTCCATTTCTCTTATCTTCCGGAAAGCTTCCACGCCGTTCATTTCCGGCATGACGATGTCCATCAGGGTAACGTCGAAGGCATGCTCTTTATACCTGTCGACAGCCGCAACGCCGTCGCCCGCGGTCTCAACATGAAAACCTCGCCGCTTGAGAATTAAGGAAAAAGTCTCCAGTAAGTCTTCATTATCATCAACAACCAGAATGGCCAGTTGGTCGTTCATATTATACTTCCCTCCTGATTACTAGCGGTAAATCGATACTAATAGTTGTACCTTTACCCACCTTGCTGACGACATCGATTTTGCCACCGTTCTGTTCCACGAGCCTTTTACTGACTGCCAGACCCAGGCCGATTCCCTTCGGCTTGGTGGTGAAAAGAGGCTCGAATATCTTGCCGATATTTTCTTCCGGTATGCCGCAGCCGTTATCTTTAAAAGATACCCGGACAAAAGAGTCCTCGGTGTCGGTCTTTATATCCAGTTCCCCCTTTCCATTCATAGACTGGCAGGCATTGGTAACGATATTAGTAAAAACACGGCCTATCTGCTCGGCGTCGACTCTCACCTTGTATGAATTTCCGTTTAATTTTGAATTAACGTTTACTTTTTCCGGCACGGTAACGTATGACAGGCTTTCTATTATCAGAGAATTAAGGTCGGTCATATGCAGTGACGGTGGTTTTATGCGGGTGAAATCCATCAGGTCGGTGACGATTTTATTGGCGGCGTCAATCTGCTTGTCTAAAACTTCAAGGGTGTTCAGGGCTTCTTCGTCACCCTTTTCGTTCAAGGACATATTAAGGAGGTAGGCGCAGTTCCTGATAACGTTCAAAGGATTGCGGAGTTCATGTCCAACGCCCGATGCCAGCTCTCCCACTGCGGCCAGTCTTTCGGAGCGGATAAGCTTTTCCTGAACAGTCTCCAGGTCCTTGGTGGTGATATCGACCTCGGTTTCCAGTTGCTCATAGTAACCGCGCAGGGATAGCTCGAGTTCCAGCTGCCTGATAGCGCCGCCGATTCTTTCAACGAGTGTTTTGGTCAGATGATTTCTCTTTTTTAAATAGGGATTATCGCGTATAGAATAGATTTCAACGAGTCCCTGGTCCTCACCGCCTACCATGAGATCTTCCGTTATTTTAGCCGGTGATTTTTGAAAATCAGGGCTGGTGTAAACTTGAGCGTGATAAGTTATTTTTACGCTCGTTTCGTCCGAATATTGCATAGCCTGCGGGATAAGCTCAACTACTTTTGAGAGAAATCCATCCATGGTAGTACTCTCATCGGCAGCTTTGCCAATATTGTAAAGGCATTTCATTTCCTTCATCCTTAGACGGAGCTCGAGTTCGCTTTTCTGCAGCATGGCTACCACGGCGCCCACCGCACTGAGGATAATCACAAAAGCGGTCGGTTTGAAAAGGGCATTCGGGTACACGTCTGCCATTATGGCGTTGGGAAGAAGAATGAACATTGCCGCGAAGGCGGTCAGTATCGCAGGTATTACGCCGAAAATATAGGCGACATATACCACCGGAGCGAAAAATATCAGGCCCAGAAAATCAATACCGGCAAAATCATGAAGGTTCCCGAGGGATGTTTCCAGGGATATCCAGCCCAGGGCGCCCCCGATAGTGGGTAGATAGTAAAACAGTGCGCAAAACGCCATGATGGCAGCGATATACCACAGGTGCTTGTCTGACCAGAATCTTTTTTTCTTAGTCTTGGTAATCATTCTTGGCCTCCCTGATTCGATGGCATGGCCGTATCTTTAAACCATAGTACATTACACACAGCCGTTATACAGATATCGGCGACCGTCTGCGTCCAGTTTCAGGCTACTACTCTCCACTATGGCAAGCAACCATGATAACCCTCTTTTTTATCGGGGTATTCACCCACTCAAAATAATGTAATATCGCGATATTCATATCTGTATATTTCTAGCCTTGCTGTCTTTCCCGGATAATTTCCTTTATATCTTCCAGTTCATTAATTAATTCCTGCGCAGATACCTCCGGCAGGGAATTGATGAGGTTACTCAGCGGATTTACCTCTTCTTCCTCATCGCTGAAAAGGTTATTGAAGTCGTTACTGTTATCCTGAGGCGTTATATCTGGTTTGGTTTTCTCAGCCTGTTCGCTCTCGTCTTTTTTCTCGGCTTTATCGGCCACTTTATCACCAACTTTATCAGTAGATTTATCAGTATCTTTATTGCCTGCTTCGACTACGTTTATTACTTGTTCTTCGCCTTTTTCATCCGTGTCCATAAAGGTGTTAAGTTCTGCCTCGGTATCCAGGTCCATTAACTCATCTCCAGGCTCCAGGGTGAGTTCGATTAACGGCCCGTGCGGACCCGGTATTTCATCCTCATCTTCCTCCGAACTTTTCGTAGAATCGGTGAGTCCTTTCAGTTGCTTTTCGGCATCCATTAGTTTCTTGGTCTTATTGTTTATTTTTTCTTCCATGTCAGCCACTTCTGTTGACGTGACCGTCTCTTCTTGTCCGGTTTCTTCTTCGGATTTTTTACCGGTGTTGCCTATTTTAAAGCTCATAAAACGCATCAGAGACCTCCTTTACAGTAGGTTGCTAGCCTGCTATTTCTCTATATTATTAACGGAATAACCCCTCGCGGTAAGCCTTGGAGAGGATTGCGTAAACTTCGTAAAAATTAGTGGTTCCCTGTTCTTGCATACGTTTCAGCACCTCGGCTCTTTGCTTTAGTATCTTATATACATCCCGCCTTTTTTCCTCGGGGAAGCCCCGTCGAGGCGCGATTTTATTTTCGAGTATATATGAGTTCTGGTATCCCCTGAAGAGAAAAGCGTCGTCGAGGGGATTCCAGGTGAATGACTCTATAAATGAGAAACTATCGTTGACAGAGTCATAGCTGACTATTTCATTAATGCTGGTCAATCGCCTGGCCAGCCCACCGTTTGCCAGCCGGACCTGCTGGCAGATAACTACCACGTTAAGATTGTCGACGTACGACTTGGGTACGTTAATCGGATTACCGGTAACACGCTGGATTAGCTTGGAGACGGAAGCAGCGTGGAAAGTGCTCATGCAGGCATGTCCGGTCTGCATCGCCTGGAAAGCAATGGCACCTTCTTCACCGCGGATCTCACCGACGATAATCAGATTAGGTCTCTGTCTCAGGGCTGCCTTGAGCAGGTCGAACATGGAGACCTCGGAACTATTCTCTTCCTTGGCCGAGCCGCGGGTGCATCCGCGTATCCAGTTGTGATGCGGCACCTGTACTTCCGGGGTGTCCTCGATGCTGACGATTTTTGCCTCGGGCGGAATGAAAGTGGTCAGGGCGTTCAGCAGTGTGGTCTTTCCGGAGGCGGTTTCCCCGGAGACCCAGACATTCATTCCTTCCTGTAATATCATAGAAAGGTAGGCTGCCATATCATAGTTGAGAGCGCCAAACTGAATAAGCTCCAGTATACTTAGCGGGGTATCGCTGAATTTCCTGATGGTGAAATTACTGCCCCGTTTGGAAACATCGGTGCCGTACACAATATTTATACGCGAGCCGTCGGGTAGGGTAGCATCGACACAGGGTTCCCGAAAAGTTACGGGATGCTTTATACCTTCGGCGAGCTCGATGACAAATTTGTCCAGAGTTTCATGTGTATCGAAACCGATGCTGGCCCTGAGACCGCCGAATATTTTATGCTCGACGAAGATATTTCCCAGCCCGGAGCAGGAGATATCCTCGATGTTCGGGTCAAGTATCATGGGGTCCAGAGCTCCCATGCCTTCCAGTTTACGCCGGAGCAGGTAGCGAAGGCTGTTATACTGGAATCGGGATATTGTTATCTTCTTGGACTTCGAACGACTCTTGGTGGCTCCGCTCTCGGCTTTTTTCTTCTTTTTATTATCGCTCTTTGTACTTGCAATAGCCTCTTTGTTATCTCCATCATCCTTTTCGGTATTGTTTTCGTCCTTGGGGGGTTCTTTCTTCTTCGGGGGCTTAACATTACCGATGTTTACGACTCTATCGACGATGTTCATGATAATTTCAAGGCGTTTCTTGGGGTCCTCTATGCCTTCCAGTTCTTCAACATAGTCGGCAAGACGAAGTTCTATCTCATCAAGATTTTCATTTTGAGCGTCAACGAGACTCGGTTCTATGGCAATATAATAGTCCCTGATGTCATTGAGATTGGCGCATATATGGACAAATACCCCATCACCCACCTTATAGATTAGGTTAGGGTCCTTGGTCCCCTTCAGGCTCCGCGTAACTTTCTCGTAGTATGCAGGAAGTCCATTACCATTTTCAGGTATGCAGTGGAGATACTGGAGCAGGTGGGGATTCTCCTTGCATACCTCCTGCAACTCTTCGGAAAGCTTGGAGAATACGGGGCACCTTTCCGTTGCCGTGCCGCATTCCTTACCGCACTCCTGAGGACACTGTTCTAGTTCAAATGGTAGAAGTGGCATCCAACCTCCTAAACTCTGGCTTTGGCTAGAGGAATAATCCGCATACCAAGCTTGGGCTCTATATCAAAACTCACCACATCTCCCGTCGGCCGTTCCGCCCCCCGGACCTTCAGGACTTCCATGAGCTTTATCATGCTGTCACCGACCTGCTCCAGTTTAAATTTGAAGCGTGCATCACACAGCGAGCGGGTCCGGGAAAGCATATCTTCCTCGAAAGCGTAGGAATGCGCTACCAGGATTATGGTTAGACCGTCATCGCACATGGACTTGCATCTGGAAAAGAAGTCTATAATAGCCACCGGATTGCTGTGGGCTACCAGTAGCGTAATGGAATCGACGATTATCAACTTGAAATCATTCGGTAACTGCGAAAAATGATGGGTCAGCACGTGAAAAGGTTTTTGTCCGCCCGTCATCCCTGCGTTAAAAGTCAGCGGGAAAATGCGTAGACGGTCGGCCAGGAAATGGTCCATAACATGTAAAGCCAGAGAGTCCATCTGGCTGATAAGACTTTTCACGGCGTTTTCCGTGGTGTAATACGCCACCGCAATTTCACCGATAATCAATGTGCCGTTGGTGAGATGCTGGCACAAGACACTTTTCCCCGAATCGGAATGACCTTCAACGAGGCAGAGAGAACCCAGCGGAATTCCGCCGCCAAGCTTCTCGTCTACTTCCGGTACACCGGTAATGATAAATTCTTTCTTCTTACCTGTTGTCATAATCAATCACCTCTCTCGTTTGGTGACTCTGATAGAATTACCTTAAAGCTCAGAGTCGCTGGTATCGACTTCGGGAGTGAGGTCTATACAATACTCTTTTCCCTTCCCGTCACCGTTAGGAAAGACAAGTTTAAGCTTCACCGGAGGCTCTTCTGGCTCTTCCTGCATTTCGGTTATCTCGTTTTCCTCGGGCCCTAATTCTTTATCTATCTCATTCCAGTGAGGCCTCACCGGATTAAGGGGTGCGTCACCGCCCGTCAGGACCCCGTGTAGAGACAGCATCGAATTGCTCCAGACCTCAGCCATGTTATTATCTCCGGGTTTCTCCGTGGTTATCTCCGCGAGGTGAAGAATCACGTCTTTCAATTCAGGAGACAGATTCCCGCTGATACCGTATACCTCAAGGAACATAGCCAGCTGTTCATCACCTATCTCTTTCTTCGCTAGAGAAACCCAGCTAACCAGATTTGCCAGCAGATTAACCTTGGGAACTGATTTGCTTAATTCACTGCTTATCTTCTCGTATTCAATCTGCTGTTCTTCTCCCAAAGGCAGCTCAGTGTCTGGTATAAACGGTTCCTCCTCTTCGAAAGTCTCTTCTACAGTCTCTTCCATTTCCGGCTCTTCCTCGAATTCCAGGTTCTCTTCCTGGATTACCGGCTCACTTTCGGCGGACATATAAGGTTCTTTCCCTGCCGTAGCTTTAGAACTTCCCGAACTCTCCTTTTCGGAGACCGGTTCTGCTTCAGATTCTGAAGGTTCGTTTTCGACTTCGTCTTTCGCTTGGGCTTCGGGTTCGTATTTAGGTGCGCTTTCAGGGGGTAACGAAAAAGTACCCTTCATATTTACCGTCTGGTCACCGCCGTCGCCCAGCGCTGCCAGAATGGTTGAGAACTCGGTTGTAGGGAGTTCCATGTTGATAAGATAGTCGCGCACGGAGGAGAGTGTCTGTTTCAACTCACCCTTTAATAGTTTGAGTTCTTCTTCTATGGTTTGAAGCTGCTTTTCAGATTCCATATTGCATTACCCCCTTTCGGACTTAAGCTCATCCTGAATTTTCTCTCTGTCGAGATCATTCGGGATGGGACTCTGTACTTCCATTAAATAAGTGCGGATGTCAAACAGTATTTCTTTCAAATCATCCTTGGTTTGCTGCAGGTCTTGTTCAATTGCATTTATCCTGTCTTCTATCTCCATATTGCCTCCTTAAAACTTTGCAACGGATTTAAATAATGTTTCAGCTAACACGGGGAGAGCCAGAAGGGCGATCCCGGAAATTGCCGATGTCAACCCCAGATTACTTAAAATCTTAAATTTGCTTCCCCCATCGGCTAAGCTGGGAGTAATCGCATTGGCTATGGTGAATATCAGTACCAGGGGTACTACCAGGTTGTGCATCATATCCAATCCCGAAAGGTTAAAGCTGGAAAGAGCAGAAATAGAAGGTGCCCCCGATACTGTAGGCATTGCCTCTTGGGCTTGTCCCACCATCCCTCCAAATGCCACGATAACTTCCGTGATGAAAACCAGAATCAAAACCACGCAGGCGTGCATCGTCAGGCACAGCCAGCGAAAAGGCATGGCTACCGTCCTTCGCCTGGCTCGTAACAAAGCCACCTTATCGGCATAAAACGCGGCCTGCTGACCGGCCTGCCCCGCCGAGCCACCGACCTCGATAGCATCGTAGAACATACCCACGCTGCGGTGCGCCAGTTCGCTGCCGGTTTCGTCGATGAATATCCCCCAGGAAAGCTTGGAACGTATGCCTGCGGTCAATCTGGTATGGAGTCGTTTGACCGTTATTCTCAGTACATTTATAGCATCAAGGTCGAGACGGGCCAGGGCGGAATTGACCGTTGTTCCCAGTGCCGTGCAGACACCGCCCAGAGACCTCAGGAATGTACCTATCTCGCCGTCTCTTTTGGCTATTTTCCTCTCGTCTTTAGTGGCGATAAAGCCGATGGGAAAGACGATAGCGGCTATAAGCAGCAGCGCCAATCCCAGATTCTGTCCCATTACCATGAAAGCCGCACTGGTAACAACGATGGCGATAAGCGTCGGCTTGAATAGCTTGTGCAACAGATGTTGCTCGCTGGAGCCGGGCCAGCTTAGGATTGTAGACTCCTTTGGTGAGACCACCCATATCAGCCAGACACCGACGGTTGTGGTAGAAATGGCTATGAATGCCATGGCAATGATGAGCGAAGTCTCTATCTGCCATATCATCGTTGATACTATCCCGATAACCACCACCAGGACCGCTGATAGAACCAGTGAAATATAGGCATCGGTCCACATTTTCAACGATTCTAGGTGACGGCCGTACTCGTTTTCATAATCTTCGGCACGGGCTCTGGCTTCTCTCACCAGGAATTCTGCCTCGGGTTCGCCGGAGATGAGGGAGCTGGATAAACGGAGCAGCAGCCCTTTTACCTCTTCCTCTTCAAGGGGTTCGCCAACCGCACGGCAGGCGTGGGCATAGTCATATTTAAGCCGCTTGCGGGCGAGCTCTACTCGTTTAAAATATTCGGCGGAAGAGCATTGCAACTCTGCCGAGCGTTCAAAAATCTGGTCGCGGGGGACACCGGAGCTGGCGATAGTGGACATATATGAAAGCTGATAAAACAGGTCAAAGCTCATTAACCGACTGGTGTGGTTTTTGAACTTGGCCGGCCCGTCCTGCTTCATTACTAAATTTCTGATTTTATCGAGCACTAGGTTAATCTTCCTTCTTTCGCTTTTAGTTCGGGATTATGGAGTACTTACTATCCTTGTCTGGTCGGATAAAGCCAGAGTATTATCGTCTATCCTTATCTGCATATATCCCGGACCGTTCTCAGGCCCGCTGCTGTCCGTCTCGCCGTAATAGACTATTTCTAGATAGTCGCTATCATCGATTACCGTGTACCCGGGGAAAGCATAGGTAGCGCTCTTGGTTACCCATACTTCCGCTTCGCTAATAGTAAGGTAGGCGTCAGCGACATTAGAAGCTATCGTAGCCCGTACGGTACCGTCAGCCTTCCTCACCAGGATATCTATGTCAAAATTAACGTCACCGTTTGTATTAGGGAATTGAGGGTCTCCCCAGGTACGGCAATGGTAGTATACCGTCCATGTCTGCGCGGGAATCTGGCTGATGCCTGTCAGCGGGAATAAACTTCTGGCTGTCCTGGATGAATAATTTTCGTCATAAAGTATTTTTCTGGCTACCTCGTCAGTTACAAAAGCATCGGTAGTAATAGTCACCGCGTCTCCATCGCAGGGGGATGCTTCCGCCATCTGGAAATACTCATCACCGGTGATGAAGGTGCTTTCGGAGTGTGGGGTCAGCCAGGTATAGCCAGGATTGGAAAAAGAAATAGAGTCGGATATCCCGTTATGAGTGGTAAGAGTTAAATTAGCCGATGTGTTATCACCGGGCAGTGGATTTAGCTTGGCGAGGATTATCAACTCTTCCTGTGGATTTAGCAAACCCGGCTCGAAAAATTCCGGTTGTCCGCCCAGGCAAATCCCCGCTTTCTGCCATTCATTATCGCCGGGTGTTCCCTCGGTATAAGGTAACCACTCCGAATATCGAGAACCGCCGCTATCATCATAGCGGACGATTAAGTCCCATTTATCATAGTCACCCAGTTTATACTGTCCGCTGTTATCTACCGTGACCCTCAGCAGGTCCGACCATGAAAGGTACTCGGCACGTAATGCGGTTACCGATGTTCTCATCAGGTCTCCTTCTCTCGTTATCATCTGGTCGAAGCTGAGAGCGGCGGTATCGGCTGAGGTTAAAATCCCCTGTGACAATGTCATGCCTCCCAGCATAATCAAGGCTATGCAAATGATACAGACGACGATTGTCGCCATGACCTAAACTCCTTAATGAACGTGATGTTCTCTATTTTTATCTCCTTTTTCATCCTGTAGCTGCGGTCTCTACCACTATTGAGTAAAGTAGGTAGAAGCCGTAATGCCGTCAGGAGTGGCAACGACCACCATATTGGTGGTATTGTCTCCTACCGCAGGATCGAGCTGCGCTATCAGTAATATCGATTCACTCTGGTTTAATACATTCGGTTCATATACTTCGGTTTCTCCGTTAAGTGATATCCCCGAAACTTCCCATTCGTTATCACCGAGTGTTCCCGCGGTATAGGGAAGCCATTTGGAATAATAAACGCCGGTATCGTCATAATACTGGACGATGAAATCCCATTTATCAAAATCAGCCAGCTTGGCCTGACCGGTGTTTTCCAGTATAACCTCGAGTGTATTTGCTGCTGTCAGGTTTGAGCTGACCGGAGTTAATTCCGTCCTCATCAGTGTTTCACCCCTCTGCCTGACATCCTCCAGACCGGCTGTGCTGGTGTCTACAGTTGTCATAAATCCCTGGGACATTGTCATGCCGCCAAAGACTATCAGGGCTATACATATTAAAGAGACAATTATCGTCTCCATATATTTCTCCGTTACATACTAAAGTAATATTCGTCATATATTCCGTTGGGCAAGATAAACTTGGTATAATATGTCCCTGTTCCCGGGTCGCTGGTATAGCTGACCGTAATTTTAAGAGTGGCGCTGGTTTGCCACTCGATATCGTTTTCAATATCGAAGTCCCATTGAGGGTAACCGCCTTCGGCTTCGGTGGTATAGGGAATGCGTTCAAAGTTGTCCTCCTGTCCGCAGAAAAGGTCACAGTCATCGATTACCTTGATGCTCTGTACCCCGATGTTTTTTACCCACAGGTAGACTGACGTGCGGTTGGCCGTATTAGCAGCATGAACAATGTTTATCCGGCTTTTCATCCGTTCATCAACCTGTTCGGCCATGCTTACCATGGCCTGGCTGGAACGGTTTACCATCGGATAAACACTGTTAAAGACAAATATCATACAAACAACCCCCGCTATAATAAGTAGAGCTGTAGTTACGGCCTTGTCCAAAACAGTCCTCCGTCACTCATTCAAAAGTAGTTCGCGTTTCCGCCATTAAGTTTTTCCACAGCCTGTTAAAGCGGGCAGTTCCCTCTTAATATTCTGGAGGTGGGGTGGGGGCTATAATTCTCCCCACCCCACCGTAACCTGGGATTATAAAAACTAGCGAAGGTTCATTATGGCATCAATAAATGCCGGTGTGGTGCGTTCTATCTCCAGAACGGCGCCAACGGGTGTCTGAACTATCAGGCTGAACTCCGTATTGATACCGAGTTCATTACCTGTTAGGGCGTTTATAAGGTTACCGGGGACAGCAGTATCATCGTCGCCACCGATTATTATCTTGAATTTCTCGTTATTTTCCAGCAGGTTGTCGTCATCGCAGCCACCCAGCTTGCTAATGGTCCAGTACAGGTCGTTCACCGTCTGTTCCTGGTCGATGTAATTGATGACAACCTTATTGGGGCTGTCATCAGCCGCCAATCCCGTAGCGGTGCCATCTTCGGCAGGTGGTGTGAAGTCAATCGCCTCACCACCGAGGACGTTGGATACGGTGAAGCTTATCTGCTGGATGACGGCGTCATCACCGGAACCGTTGGCGGTAGCGATGACATTGCCCTTGAGTTCCAGGGTGCTTTGGGCTTCCTTAAGTCCGGAATACACTGCCTCCTGGCTCTTCTGGGTCGAAAAGAGGCCTGCGGAAAGGGTGGTGTAAGCGAAAACCGCGGCGACCACGACAAAGGCAATAAGGATGATAGCCGTTTCCAGACCGGTAATACCCTTCTCACGATTTAAGAATTTCTTTAGCATTTTTCCTCCTTTAATCTTGTTGAACTGGATTAGGAATTAATTAGTGCAGGTTGACAATGGTATCTATCCAGGCGGGCGTAGTCCGCTCAATGGTCAGGGTAGCTCCGGCCGGTGTCAGTATTTCCAGGTTAAAGGTAGTTTTTACTGACAGAGGATGGGCGGCATCTAGAGCATCGATAAGATTACCATTGCCGGCAGCACCATCGTCACCGACGGTTATTTCGAACCTCTCGTTGGCCTCTAACAGGTCATCATCGTCAGCGTTCCCCAGCTTGGAAATTTCCCAATAGAGGTCATCCACTGCCTGGTACTGGTCCTGGTAATTGATTACGACTACGTTGGGAGAACCGGTAGTGTCGGCTTTTCCGTCGTCAACGGTATCGACCGGTTCCGTGAAATCAATCGGTTCACCGCCAAGGACGTTGCCTACGGTGAACTTCAACTGGGCTATCGTACCGGCACTGCCGGGAGTTTCGGCAACGGCGATAACGCCGCCCCTGAGTTCAAGAGTACTCTGGGCTTCTTTAAGTCCGGAATAGACGGCCTCCTGGCTTTTCTGCGTGGAAAACAGGCCGGCGGAAAGTGCCGTGTAAGCGAAGACGGCAGCCACCACGACAAAAGCAATCAGGATGATGGCGGTCTCCAGACCCGTGATGCCCTTCTCACGATTTAAGAATTTCTTTAGCATTTTTCCTCCTTAATAAACGGTAATTGGTCAAGTATAGATGTGTTCTTTTCATTATTAATGTCTCTTTTTATTACTTTAGACATCACCCCCTTCCGTTTTCGTGCTTATTTATGTTAATGGTTACACCTTAAATTCATATTTACTTACACAAAAGCGGTTGTGCCGTCCCGCATAACCGGAGCAAACGGCGCAGGATTTAATTCAGCAGGTTGCGGTAATAAGGCATCGTTGGCTACAGGTAATAAAGCCGGACAAGCTGTCATTGCTAGTCCGGCAATAAAGCCTAAAACCAGTGGTAATGCTTTTTTATTACCTTCGCTGTTCGGTATATGATTGCCGGTCTTTCCGGTAATATTTGTTATTTTCATACGTATTGTCCCAGCCCTGATAAACTGCTTCGTCAATACAGATTCACAATCTGGTCAACTCTGGCGGGAAGCGTCCGCTCGAGGACGAGTACGGCACCGGACGGAGGTTTAACCTCCAGCTCGAAAGTATGGTAGGGGCCGGGCATTTGTTCAGGTGTGGCATTGGCGCTTACACAGGAAAGGTCGACGGTTATCATGAACAATTCGTTATTATCAAGCATGTTATCGGCATCGACCGTATTTAACTTGGTTAATGTCCAGTTTACTGTGGGGAATATCTGGTAGGCGTCGCTGTAAGAAATGACTACAAGGTTGCTATTGTTGGATGAAGTATCGGTAAAGTCGATTGAATCGCCGCCGGTGGTGGTACCCACCGTAAAATAGACTTCCTGAAGAACACTGGCCTGCATTAGGCCGTATATATTTCCCTTAACTTCAATAGTGCATTGAGCTTCTTGCAGACCGGCATGAATAGCCTCCTTGGCTTTTTGTGTGGAAAATAGGCCTGCGGAAAGCACGACATAGGCAAACACGGAAGCTACGATAACGAAAGCAATAAGGATAATAGCGGTTTCGATTCCGGTGATGCCCTTCTGGTTCTCATCTTGCTGTTTCATCTTTGTATGCATCACGGTTCCTCCCAGGTATTAGCTTGGACTATTCAAATCTACCTCCGATGCTTTACTCTCGCTAGCAGACCATCACCAATCTTGGTGGGTCGTTTTTTTAATAATTCTTTAGTAAAAATAACCAGTACCAATACGTGGAAATCCCTGAGATAATTTGAGGGGCTACACGTATTGTCAATTCAGGGTATCGGTGGCACAATCAAAAGCGAATATTCGCCAGGTGGCAGAAATATAACGGAATATTAATGATTATTTAATGGAAAGTTTATAAATTTTTATTTATCTCTTTATATATGTGGGTTACAATCTCATAAGTTAGAAAAAGGTAAGAAAAGTGATATAACGCGGTATAAAGAAAGTTATCTCATCTAATTTACCGGATAAAAATAAAACATACGAAAGGTCTAACCATGATTCAGACAAAAACGGACACGATAAGATTATATATAGTGGAGGAACAGGAATTATATCGGGAACTATATAAATATGTTTTACCGACACGCGAGAATATTGAACTGTTGCAGGTTTCTTCGACTGATGATATAGAGGGTATCAGGCAAAACGTATCGGAGCTGCATCCCGATGTTCTGCTTTTAAGCGTCAAGAAGCTTAACAGCGCGATTGTCGGAGAGCTTGAACAGATAAGAAATAACTATCCCGAAATGGGGATAGTTATTTTACTTGTATTCTACAGTTCCCAGGATATTGAACTGCTCCGAAGGCTGGCATTGAGCGGGGAAAGCGGTATGGCGTTGTTCCTGAAACAATCACTGGACAAGGTCGACCAGCTATGCCAGACAATCCAGGCTGTTTATGATGGCCAGGTAATTCTCGACCCACCGCTGGCTACCTTTATGTTTGCCGGAAAACCCGAATGTCCGTTTTTAAAGCAATTGACCACCCGAGAACTGGAAATCCTCAGCTTACTTTCCCAGGGATACACAAATTCCGCCATCGCCGAGACACTTTTCATCGATATCAAGACCGTTGAACACCACCTCAACAGCATGTACAGCAAACTTAAATCCGACCCGGATTACATTACCAAACATCTTAGAGTCAGCGTGGCCAGAATTTACCTGGAAACGATGGGGGATCTGTATCAGAAAGAGGAATCGATGGTAAGGGTTGGCAGCAGATAGATTACATTACCCGAGAATTTTATACGAGATAAGCAATCAACTCTTTAACATTCCAGACAGCTACCCCGAGCAGCAGGGCAATAGACGGCCAGAGAAGTCTGCCGGGCATAAGCCAGGCAACCAACAGCGGTAGAATTACCTTGGCCACCACCAGCAGAGCCGGTATTTCCAATAGAAATCCTACGAAAGGATTCAGTTCATCAAAGCCCAGGTGCATAGCCACCAGTGTCAGCGTAAGGTCGACCTGATTCAAGAGAACAAAAGACACCTTTTCAATAGTACATCTTTTAAATGTAGCCGAAGAATCCCACCAACTGGTTGTCATTTAACCTTTTCACCTGGTAAACATCACTAGAACTATATTCTAGTACCTTAATTTCCTCTATTTTAATCGAATCGACTTACTAAAGACAAATATTCTTCTTTTGGTATAGTTCCACTGAAGAAACTACTATTCCCAGGCTTTTATTAATTTGTAATTGGCCATCCATTTTACATCAATGCCGCCGTCTTTCCAGCTTCCCTGCATTTCTTCCATAGCCGCGGCAAATTCCGGACTGATGCTAAAATCAGTCTGGGCTTTCTCATTCTCGTACTCATAAAAAGCCAGGTATTTGGAGTGGTCGTTGCTTTCACCCATCAGCTGATACCGGCTGGCTTTTTTCAGTCCGTCGTATTTCATCAACATCGGTATGTGTATATCGTTATACCACTGGTTGAATTTATCTTCCATATCCGCTTTACAACTGGTCGCTACTATTTGTAACACCTTCGAGTCTGGCATATATTGATACCCTCCTGTTTTTTCACCTATCATAGTTTTTTGCCTTGTTTCTGTCAAACCGGTTTTCAGTAGATGAAATATGGTTCTATTTGCATTTAGTCTATGGGTGCGTACCTCACCCCTGACCCCTCTCCGGCCGGACACACTGGTGAAACACCACAAATATCATTGGCTGGAGAGGGGAGTAAATAAAAGAGGGGGCGAGGCCCCCTCTTAAAAAATCCTCCCCCTCACAAACAGATTGAAGAATGAGCATTGAATATGTATCTGTTTGAGAGGGGGTCAGGGGGGAGAGCATCTTAAAATAAACAAAACAAAATAAAAGTTAAAATATTTGACATCAATTAGAAAAGAGCTTTAGACTACTGCTGGTATTGGTAAAACCGTGTTAAGTAATCAAGGAGGATATGTTGAAAGCTGCAGTTTGTTATGAATTCGGAAAACCACTGGTTATCGAGGATATAGATATTGCGCCTCCGGGTAAGGGCGAGGTAAAGGTACGTATGGCGGCCACGGCCGTCTGCCACAGCGATATCCATGTTTTCCGCGGAGAACTGCCGTTTCCTTTACCGGCGGTTGGCGGGCACGAATCATCGGGGTATGTAGAAGAGGTAGGCGAAGGGATTACTAAAGTAAAAACGGGCGACCCGGTAGTGGTATCCCTTCTGATTGCCTGTGGGAAATGCTTTTTCTGCACTACGGGACGGACGCACCTGTGCGAAGCAGTGTGGGCTCGGGATAAGGAAAGTCCTTATAAGAACAAGAAGGGACAGAGCCTGGTGCAGATGTTCAAAACAGGCAGTTTTGCTGAGTACACCATCGTTGACGAATCACAGGTAGTGAAAATACCGGATGACATGCCTTTAGAACAGGCATCATTACTGGCTTGCGGTGTTATCACGGGATTCGGAGCGGTAGTTAACCGAGCTAAAGTCGAGGTGATGAGCAGCTGTGTTATCGTAGGAGTCGGTGGTGTAGGATTAAATGCAGTCCAGGGCGCGGCCATATCGGGGGCCTACCCGGTTATCGCCGTCGATATCAATGATGCCAAGCTGGAAGCGGCCAAGACTTTCGGAGCGACCCATACTGTCAATTCAAGCAAGGTGGATGCTATCGAGACGGTTAAGGAAATGACAGGAGGCCGGGGAGCCGACTACGTATTCGTGACGGTTGGCAGCGCTAAAGCCATGGAACAGGGCTTCGGTATGTGCGGACCGTGTGGCACGACCGTTATGGTAGGGCTGCCTAATTTCAAGGACAGTATTTCTTTTCAAACGTTTCCATTTATCATGGGTGAAAGAACGCTTACCGGCAGCTATATGGGAACAACCCACCTGGAAACTCATGTTCCCAAGATGATAAACCTCTATCAAGAAGGAATCCTAAAACTGGACGAGTTGATTACGGCCCGCTACCCCCTGGACCAGATAAATGAAGCCATCGCGGCGGTGGAAAAGGGAGAGGCATTGCGAAACATTATTATGTTTGAGTAGTCAGTCTTGTCCGGACAATTTATAAAAGGGGATGTGCGGACCTGGAGCGGGCAGAGCCCCCGGAAATGTGATAATGTTTCAATAGAATAGCTTATCTCATCAGTCTATAAAGAGGAGTGCGCAGCGAGAGGGGGCGAAGCCCCCTCTCAAAATTTATCCCCCTCTCCAACCGGTAAATCTACAGTCAGTAATAATTCAGGGTTGGAGAGGGGGACGCGGAAGGAGAAATGCAAATGAGTAATCTCCTGAACGAAATATGCTATTTAATATCCTTTGCCTTAGAAACTTTACATAATAGTGCTGTCAAATCCGGTGAACCGTACATGGGGTCGCAGTGGTCGTTGGAAGTAAGTACATTAGGGTTGGATGTAAATAGTCCGTGATAGGGTCCCGGCTCTTCAGGGTCAAAGCAATTAGCCGTAGCCATAACCACACCGGGATGTATGCCGGGGAAGAGATAGGCTTTCTGCCTGATTTTACCCCTCGGCGACTCAATCCAGGTCCAATCGCCATCTTCTATGCCGTATTTTTTCGCCGTGTCGGGATGTATTTGTACCACCGGGTCTCTCTGGAAACTACGCAGCCAGGGTAGATTACGGTACTGTGACAGGAAATAGAAAGGCTGCCGGTACCCGCTGGAAAGCACCAGTGGGTATTCTTTATAGAGTTCCGGTGTGGAATAGGGGCTTTCTCCCGGTTCCTGGAAATAGGGCAGAGCATCGTAGCCCAGTCCTTCCAGTACCGTGGAAAACAGCTCCAGCTTACCGGTGGGAGTGGGAAAACCGCCGCCTTTTCGCCAGTATTCCGTCTTATATTTGTAATATATCTGGTCTTTACCGGTTCGCGCCAGTACGCCCATTTCGCTGAAATCCTTCCAGGTAATATTGGCTTTGTGTAGCTGGTGGTCCAGCATTTTTTCCACGTTTTCAAACCAGTACCGTGGAGCAATCCTTTTCCCGAGTTCGTTGAATATCTTGTTATCCGCCCAGGCTTCACCGGGGGGTTCCACCACTTTATTATGAGCTTCAATCATAAAACGCGGGTGCATATCGTAGATTTCGTCTATTTCCAGCCAGTGGGCGGCGGGTAAAACGATGTCCGCCTGCTCCGCCATGGGTCCCATGAACTGGTCGGCGTGGGCCAAGAATTCCACGTTAGCGATAGCTCTGGCAACTTCTGTTGTGTTGGCCAGGTGGACTATTTGCTGTCCGCCGACGCTGAACCACACTTTTATTACCGGGTCAGTACCCAGAAGCTGCTTGACGACGGTATCGGAGTGGGCGGTACGGGCTGCTCCGAGCTTATAGGTATCGCTGCCCACGATGCCTTCACGCATCTCGTCGGTCAATGGTATCTCGTTAAAGAAGTCCTCCATCTGCCCGGTCTCCGGGGGAATCCAGCTCATCATGCTGCCCG
>CAZCZJ010000031.1:0-24508 GCA_964503235.1 uncultured Dehalococcoidaceae bacterium
GGTTATGACATGGAAACACTCATGCCGAAGGTTGAGAAAGTCGCCCAGTTAATGAGAGAACTGGGTCTCGGACGCCCTGACGAGAAAATTTCCTGGCGAGAGTACCGAACGCTTAAACTGAAAGGGAAAAAGGGAGTTGAAGAAAGCAGGCCATGCGGAGTAGATGCACCAAAGAAGGAGAAATATAAGACTTCTGGAGAAGAACAGGAATAACGTAAATCTGTCAGATAAAAAAGGCCATTCTATGGGTGTCCTAAAGGTGAAGTGTGAATTCTTATTTTGATTGAAGGTTTTCTGTTATCATGCCAGGTTTATACCCATGTAGACATCCCGATGATTATTCAAATGTTTGATATATTATATCTCCACATAGAAATGTTGACAGAATAGGTATAAAGATTTAAGGTAATTAATATTCTTTAAATAGGCAAAAGAGGAATATTGTGAAATCAGGTAATAAGAAGATTCATTTTATCCAGCCATCTAGTTATGACGAAAAAGGTCAAATTATAAAAAGCAAACGAAGCGTGTTTCCGTCGAGAGCTCTCCCCTATTTAGCTGCACTTACCCCCCAACAATTTGAAACTAGAATCACTGATGAAAAAGTAGAAGCTCTACACTTTACAGATGATTCTGATTTAATAGTTCTTACGGGGACGGTAAATCGTATACCACGGGCGATTGACATAGCTAAAGAATTTAAAAAAATCGGTAAGAAGGTCGTTATTGGTGGAATTGGAGCATATGCTCTGCAACACGAAATAGAACAATTAGATGTTTTCGATAGCATTGTCATTGGAGAAGCGGAAACATCCTGGAATATTGTCCTTGATGATTTTGACAGAGGGAATTTGAAGAGGATTTATCAATATCAACCCCCCAAGGAGCTGAAAGGATTACCCTTTGCCCGTTTTGACCTTCTCAAATCGGAGAATTATCGCAAAACAGTGACTGACCCCAAGAACTTTATTGTTCCCATCGAAACAAGTCGGGGATGCCCACACGGCTGCATTTATTGCTCGGTAACTCAATTCTTTGGAAAAACAATGAGATATCGTCCAATCTCAGAATTAATTGATGAAATCAAATATCAAAGAGGGAATTACCTTTTTTTCACAGATGATAATATCGCAATAAATCCTGATCGAGCCAGAGAGCTCTTTCTCGCTTTAAAACCGTTAGGGATTCATTGGATGGGTCAATTTGAGACCTCTGTGATTAACAACCCGGAAATCATCAAACTAGCCGGTGAGAGTGGTTGCCGTATGGCTATAATAGGAGTGGAAAGCCTTAGTGAGGATAATATAATCTCGATTCAAAAAAAGCGCAACTTGAATATACGGGTTGATGAACTGATCCAGTGCTTAAAAAAAGCTAATATTAGAACTATTTGTAGTATTATGTTCGGACTGGATCATGATTCTCCTGAATCGATTATGGAAACAGTTAAATTTATGATTGATAATAAGGTAGAAATCATGCTGCCCTGGATATTGACTCCCTTTCCAAGGACTCCTCTTCATGAGAAATTCAAAGAGGAAAATCTAATACTACATGATAATTATTCATTATATGATGCGGTACATTGTGTTTTTCAACCCAAGCAATTTAAACACGATGAACTGGAAGAAATATACTGGCATGCATATCGGCATTATTATAAATTTAGATCCATTTTCCCCCGCATCTTGGATTCTAGTAATTTAATGCGTATTGTGCGAAAGCTAATCATTGAATTATACATGAGAAATAATGTTTATCGCGGGAGACATCCGTATTCCTATTAATTTACTTTTTTCGAATGAAATGATCTAGTAAACGTTGAAACGGTGCCTGTTACTCAGGTGGATACATTACCTGTACTCCTTCATCGTGCATTTTTGACAATCACTAAACAAACCACTATATTTATACTACCTCCAAGTATATAAATATTAGAGAAAGTCGTGTCTGCGAAAGGAGTTAAAGATGAAAAAAGACTGGCGTGAACTCATAAGTCAACCCAAGTATGGCATTAAAGTAGAAAAAGATGTTTTTATACCCGCGCGGGATGGTATACGCCTGGCGGTGAATGTCTATCGCCCGGATGCCAGGGGTAAGTTCCCGGCTTTATTTGCAATGGGGGGGTACGGCAAAGAATTACAGGAACTATTGATTGCGCCTCAGCCGCTTTATAAGAGTGCCGTTTGGGACGGCAACATAGAAGCTGGCGATACTCCTAACATAGTACCCAGGGGTTACGTTCATGTAATTGCGGATGCCAGGGGAATCGGCGAATCTGAAGGTGAATATACCGGGATGGCGGTCCAACAGGAAGGGAAAGATGGTACGGATATTATAGAGTGGATAGCCCAACAGCCATGGTGTGACGGCAACGTCGGCATGATCGGGTACTCGTATTACGGTAATATGCAGTTGAAGGTAGCCATCCAGCAGCCTCCCCATCTTAAAGCTATATTTGTTTCCCACCTTATGACTGACTTTTATCGCGACGCTGCCTATGGCGGGGGTGTTCTCCGGTTGTTCCTTTACGGATTATGGGACGGTCGTCATGGAACAAGCGGTCATGCGCCCAGAAACGCCGTATCGCTAATGATGAAGACACTGCCCGAAGAAGAATTCGAGCGCCGACGTAACGAGCTCTTAAACCACCCCGATATCCAACACTACCCCAATATATACCACCTGTTGAAATATCCCCGGAAAAATCCTCCTTTTTTTGATATAGTGATGAATCCGTTCGATGGGCCTTTCTACCATGACAAGTCGATTTACCCGTTCTTTGATAAGATTAAAGTCCCGACATTCGTAGTGGGGAAAATCGGGGGGGCTAGAGGTTACTGGGAAGTCTACAACGGTATAGATACCGTGAAGAAACTCTTCGTAAAACCCACCGGTCCCGAAGAGCGGCCCTGGAGGGAGGACATAGAGACCATTCTAAGGTGGCATGACCACTGGCTTAAGGGTAATGATACCGGTATCATGGATGAACCTCCCATCAAGATGTGGGTACCCGGAGCTAATAAGTACCGCTATGAAAAGGAATGGCCTTTAAAGGGAATTGAATATACCAATTGTTACCTCCGCCGCTGGGAAGGGCTATCTTTTGAACCTGAGCTTTATCAACCGGAACCCGACTGTTTCCTGCAGCAGCCGCTGCATCTTTCCAACAAGAGGGACTCGGTTAAATATATCGGCCCGACTTTACCGGCAGACCTGGAGGTAATGGGACAGGGTGCGATAAAATTATACGCTTCCCTCGACCAGGACGATACCAACTGGATAATTAAACTATCCGATGTCGCACCGACCGGTGGAGAGACGCCGGTGGCTCGAGGGTGGCTGAAGGCATCCCACCGGGCTCTGGATAGTGCCAGGTCCAAACCTCATGACCCGTATCACCCACATACCAGCGCCGAACCGGTTAAACCGGGCGAGATAAATGAATACGCGATTGGTCTGGGATATATAGTAAATGTATTTAAAGCGGGACACCGGATTAAACTGGAGATAGAGAGTTTGGAATCGCCCCGAGACCCCGAGATGCAGATTCACTATCATCCCTCTTTGAACAGCTCCAAAACCACTCTTCATAAAATCTACCGGAATAAGGAATACCAGTCACACCTGATACTACCGGTCATTTCCGGTAAGGAAGCGGTACTGGAGATAATGAGTGACGATAATTTCCAGAGCAGTTTTTAATATGCTCAGTGGTGAATCATGCTTTCTAAAGGCTTAAGTTCACACGATAGCGCTCTAACTTAATGTAAATATTCTCCGGCGTTGACGGCCAGCGTTTGACCGGTAATCATTCTGGCTTCATCCGAGGCAAGAAAGAGCACGGCGGCGGCTATATCTTCCGGTTGTATCGCTTTTTTGATAAGCTGTCTGCTTGTATTCTGATTTCCGCTTCCCCCGGAATGCAAAGCCTGCATAGCCTCGGTATTAACCACGCCGGGCGCCACCGCGTTTACATTAATATTGAACTCACCAAGCGCGGTAGCCAGACCGCGTGTCATCGTCATCACACCACCCTTGGAAGTGCTGTAGTGAAGGAAGTGAGTTGAGCCGTTGAAACCGGCCGTTGAAGCAATATTAACAATAGCGCCGTGGCTCTGTTTTTTCATATAGGGCATAACGGCTTTGCAGCAATTAAAGGTGCCTTTTATATTTACCTCCAGATACCGGTTCCAGTCTTCCGCCACTATCTCTTCCACCGGTTTCATAAAATCCGGTATTTCAATACCCCCAATAGCCCCCGCATTATTGACCAGAATATCTATCCGGCCAAATCGCTCGATGGTTTTTTGGGCCATCTCGGCAGTATCCCTTTCACTGGTAATGTCAGTTCTTAAAGCAAGTACTTCTCCCCCGATAGCTTCTATCTCTTTAGCAACCGGCTCACATTCGAGGATATCACAGATGGTTAACCTGGCCCCTTCCTGGGCGAAACGTAAGGCTATTGCCCTGCCCAGACCACGGGCACTCCCGGTAATGATACCAACCTTGTTTTCAAGTCGCATTTTTCGCCTCCATCCTTTGCAGATACTTATTTCTTCCGATGAGCAACAAGGCCCGATACCGCATCTCAGGTAATTTTTTTACTCCGATAAGATAATATTGTATCACAAATGACCATCTTCAATAAGTCAATGATACTCTCAGCTTTAGCGTCTCCTGTATATCTTCTCCTGTTTTTCTCATGCTTCTCCCCATGAAGTGACGGATTCCGTCTTGGAATTTGCTTCTTTTACCATGAGGAGCAGCGGCAATGCCACCACCGCCAGGATTGCCCAGAAGAAAATAGGCAGGTCAGCATTAAAGGCGGTAAGGCTGTTTCCAATCGGTGGTGAGATGGTAGCTCCCAACATCCCGAGGGTGTTCGTCAGGCCGATAGCCGTTCCACCGTAGGTTCCTCCCACACCCTTTATTTCAAAAATCAACGTGTTGGCTAACGCCGCAACACCAGACCGTAAAAAACCACCGATAATAAGGACTATCCAGACTCCGGTTGTACTAACAAGCGGAATCAGCCCCAGGCTCAACGCCAGGACGAAGATGGCAAACATCATCACTATCTTCCTGGAGCCGATTTTGTCGGAAAACAATACCATGGGTATCACCCCGAGAATTCCGATGCCGCTGAACACAGTCATCGCGGTGGATGCTGTCCCCCGTTCCCATCCGATACCCTCAAGGTACAATGGCAGGTACCCGCTGAAAGCCATATTGGTACCCCAGTAGGTCAGCAAGACAATCCCCATAATCCACACGTCCCTGATACGGACCACCTTCGCCAGCGTAGTCCGAAACGACTCTCCGGTCACCAAGGCAGACTCACTGTCCTGTTCTCGCGGTTCACGTCCCGTGAACCACCAGAGCAATCCCAGCAGCACCGGAGGTGCACCGAAGAAAAACAGCACGTTTCTCCAACTACCCAGCAATGGGGAGAGAAGCGTAGCACTGGACAATGTAGCCAGCACCGCGCCGATGGACCAGGCTACGTTCAACATACCGTTAGCCAGACCCAGATGCTTACCGGCAAACCACACGGCAGTAACCTTGGGTACGACACTCGGCGTAACCGCCGCCATCAGGCCGAACAGGAACATAAACGCCGCCATGCTCAGGAAGTCCAACGAAAAACCTCGAAGAGCCCCGAACACGCCTGCGAGTATACAGACCACCGTCAGCATACGCTTCACTCCGAGCCGGTCGGCAAGAAGACCACCCGGGAGACCTAAAAACACCCCGGCCAGGGGGTCCATGCCCCATATAGTACCGATAGCCACCATGCTCAGCCCCAGTTCGGCCGCGATTTCCGGGAAAAGCACGGGCATGCAAAGTCGGGCTGACCCGGCGATAGAACCATACGTCATCATAGCCAGGAGCAGAATATACCATCTGTAATGCGAACTGTCTTGTCCGGATATCATAGTTCAAGTCCTGATGGGATAGACCCGGAAGGATATTCCGAGCACCAAGTAATCCTACCACCTTTTTTAATCACGATGCCAGTTCGTTACGTAGGAATGTTACTGGATGGAGTTCAGCCTTGAAAAAGGGTGGCCAGTGTCTTTTTCATTCTTATTCGTAGCGATTTATGCTATAATGACTCTACCTTTTACTACTGGATGTTTTCAGAGTAGTGAGGGGTTCGGGTAACAGTACAGTATACTCACATATATTAATGATTTATCAAACAGGAGGTAATAAATGCCAAAGAACTGGAAATTCGCTCATGTAGCTCTGGTTGTCAAGGACATGGACAAAGCCGCCAGGTATTTTGAAGCTCTTGATGCGGGACCATTCCCGCCTTTTCTCGGAGGAACAGGGATGTCGTTTAGCGGTAAGACAGTACGGGGGGAACCATCCGATTATGATATGGACCTGAGAATCGGACGCGGCGATATCGGCGGGATGAAGATAGAACTGATACAGCCCCTCAAGGGCAGGTCTATATATGATGAGTTTCTCGAGGAAAAAGGCGAAGGTCTGCATCACCTTGCTTTTATGGTTGATGATGTTGATGCGGAAATAGCGGATATGGAAAAGAGTGGATTCAAGGTAATCCAGACCGGAGCCATGCCGAACACCAAATGGGCTTACCTGGAACACGAAGATTCCAGTGGTCTGCTTATCGAGTTATGCCAGGCGCCGAAACACTAAGCCCTGTAATATCAAACGGAAGTAGGTAAAAAATGCTTAAAGGATATAACGGAAAAATCCTGCGTCTTGATTTGTCCACCGGGGACATAGATTTTGAATACCTTGACGAGCAGACCGCCAGGAAATTCATCGGCGGCGTTGGTCTGGCGGCGAAAATCCTCTGGGATGAAACAACTCCAGATACTGCCCCGTTTTCACCCGAAAACGAACTGGTATTCATGACGGGTCCAGTCACGGGAAGCATATTGCCTAAAAGCAGTCGTTATATCGCCGCCGGAATATCCCCGCTAACCGGCATCTGGGGTCAGGCACATTCGGGCGGCAGCTTCGCCGATGAGCTAAGGCATGCCGGTATCGACGGCATAGTAGTCAGGGGACAGTCGAGTAAGCCGGTATATCTCTGGATAAATAACGGTAAAGCGGAATTACGCGACGCTATACACGTGTGGGGCAAAGATACCTGGGAAGTATCCGATATTCTCCAGCGGGAGACCGATGTAAAAGCCAGCGTTGCCTGTATCGGGGTGGCCGGGGAAAAGCTGGTGAAAATCGCCGGGATAATGAATGACGGTAAGCAGGGAAGAGCCGCGGCCAGGTGTGGTCTGGGAGCTCTGATGGGGTCAAAGAGGCTGAAAGCTATCGCGATTAGAGGGACGCTGCCGCTCAGTTTTTATAATGAGAATAAATACAAAGAGAGTGCGCGGCAAATTCTTGCTTTTTGCCGGAACAGGAAGCTGGAAGAACGAATTGCCGGTGACAGCGATGTATTCAAAAGCTTCTTCGAGTTTGGCCGAGTGCCGGTGAAAAACTGGTCGGAAGGGTCTTTCGAGGAGGGCTATGTCTATACGGATGCCATGCGAGAAGCCGAACCTCTGTACTGCGCCCGCTGCCCCAACAGCTGTCTGGAGTCATATAAACTCAAAAGCGGCGAGAGGCATATGGTATGGGAAGCCTGGGGTCCCCTCGGAACCAACTGCCTGATAGCCAATGTTGAAGTACTGCAACAAGCGTACACTCTCTGCAACAAGTACGGTCTGGACACAATATCGGCGGGTGCTGTTATTGCCTTCGCCATGGAATGCTTTGAGAACGGACTGATTACCAGGGACGATACCGACGGTATCGAACTGACCTGGGGAAATCACCAAGCAATGATGGAATTACTCAGAAAAATCGGTGAGCGGGAAGGATTCGGGGAATTACTGGGAGAGGGCGTAAAAACAGCGGCGGAGCGTATCGGCGGGACTGCGTCAACTTATGCCATGCATGTCAAGGGTCTGGAGTTTCCCGCTCATGAGCCGAGAGCTTTAGCCAGCCACGCACTGGGATATGCCACCGGCAGTATCGGGGCCGCCCATATGGAGACCGCCGGGGCTGACCACCTGGAAAACTGCATGGAACTGGATGACCCCCGGACTTCTCCTGAACTGGGATTCCCGGTCGCCTTAAGACGCTTTGACACGGAAGGAAAAGGCAGGCTGGTGGCTACGACACAGGATTTTAGTTGTATGATGGATTCTCTGACGGTCTGCCTGTTTTTAAGCATGGGTCCGGGGATACAGCCTTCACATTATCCAGCCGTACTCAACAGTGCCACCGGGTGGGATATGGACCTGGATGAATTTTTAAAGACGGGAGAGCGCATCCATAATTTAAAACGCATGTTCAGCGTGAAACGCGGCATCAGCCGCAAGGATGATATGCTGCCGGCAAGGGTTCTTACCAACAGGCTGACCTCCGGGGGCACCAGGGGGAATATATTTAACCTGGACGTAATGTTAGACGAATACTATGCCGTCAGGGGATGGAGCGCAGATGGTATACCGACCAGAGACAAACTGCTTGAACTGGGGCTGGAAGAGTGTCTGTAAAATATATGTAATTGGAGACTGATATGCCCCCCAAAACAAAGGTAAATCACAGTGAAAAAGTAGTTAAATCCACCTGCCGGATGTGCCATGGCGTGTGTGGCGTCCTGGTACACATTCGCGACGGGAGGGTAGTCGAAGTTACCGGGGACCCGGACTGTCCCACTAACCTTGGTTATATTTGCCCCAAGGGCAGGGCGTCGGTGGAGTTTCTGTATCATCCCGACCGCCTTAAATATCCGCAAAAAAGAATAGGCGAGCGGGGAGAGAACAAATGGCAGAGAATCAGCTGGGATGAAGCCCTGGATACTATTGCCGAAAATCTTCTTAAATTCAAACGGGAGTCCGGGGTAGAGTCGGTGGCTACCATCATAGGTACCGGACGACCTCAACTTCCCATGTATATGCGATTTTCCAATTGCTTCGGCACACCGAACCATCTCAGCATCATCAATAATTGCTATTTCCCGAGGATAGTAGCCTCCCGCATGACCAGCGGTAAGTTCCCGGTATGCGATTACTACGGTTTCGGCGGGGAGACTCCTAAACTGATATTGAACTGGGGCTGCAACATCGTGGGCTCGGGGGCCGCCGACGGTATGTGCGGTTATCAGGTCACCCGAACGGTCAAGAACGGCGCGAAACTCATCGTGATTGACCCGAGGAAAACCGGTCTGGCCGCTCAAGCCGACCACTGGCTGCAAATACGCCCCGGCACCGACGATGCCCTGGTGCTGGGCATGCTATACGTTATCATCAACGAGAAGTTATACGATAAAGATTTCGTGGATAAGTGGACTGCCGGATTTGATGAATTTGCCAAAAGGGTAAACGAATATCCTCCGGAAAAGGTTGCTGAAATTACCTGGATACCCGCGGAAGACATCAGGGCGGCCGCCCGACTTTATGCCACCACCAAGCCGGCCTGCATCCAGTGGGGCAACGGCCTCGACCAGAATATTAATACCTTTCAGACTGTCCGCGCCATTCACTGCCTTTCGGCGATTACGGGTAACCTGGATGTTCCCGGCGGTGATGTTTCCTGGATTCCGCCGGACGGTCTCATATCATTCAGCGTTCATAGTAATCAAACCCAAACGATGCGTGACAAGGTTACTCCCGAAAAAAAGGCGAAGATGCTCGGGGGCGGCAAATACAAAGTACTCGATGCCGCCGTGATTCATCCGCGTGCTCTGCTCGACACCATTATGTCCGACGAGCCGTACCCCATCCGAGCCCTGTTCGTCATGGGCAGTAATACATTACTCAACCAGACCGACCCCGTCAGGACGGCACGGGCATTCAGGAAGGTCGAGTTTACGGCGGTCGCGGAACTGTTCATGACGCCGACGGCGCAACTGGCGGATATATTGCTTCCCGCATCCAGCTGGCTGGAAAACGACGAGGTCGCCGATACACATATGGGCTGGGTTGCCCTCGTCAGGCAAAAGGTAGCGCAGATAGGTGAGTGCCGCGATGATAAACAAATACTCTTCGATTTAGCTCACAGGCTGGGCCTCGACGAGGATTTTCCCTGGAAAAACGTCGTCGAGTTCTGTGACTGGATTCTGAAAGACTCCGGCATAACATTCGAGGAATTCAAGAAGATAGGCATATTAACAGGCGAAATGCGATATAAAAAATACGAGCAGGATGGATTCGACACACCCTCCGGTAAGGTCGAACTGAAGTGCTCAACTCTGGAATCCATGGGCTACGACCCGCTGCCGTATTACGTCGAGCCACCGGAGAGTCCTCTCTCGACGCCCGACCTGTTCAAGGAATACCCCCTGATTATCACCTGCGGAAGCAGGCTGCTGGGGTTCTTCTGTTCCGAGGGCCGGCAGATACCGTCGCTGCGTAAGCTCAGCCCCGACCCCATCATGGAAATCCACCCCGATACGGCGGGCAATCTGGATATTCAGGATGGAGACTGGGTCTGGATTGAAAGCCAGAGGGGCAGGATAAAGCAGAGGGCAAAGTTAACGGACGGTATTCACCCCAAGGTGGTCCACGCCCAGCACGGCTGGTGGTTCCCCGAGAAAGAGCCACCGGAATACGGTTTCACGGAGTCAAACGTGAATGTTTTAGCGGCAGACATGCCCTGCGACCCTCATACCGGTTCCGAGTCTCTCCGGGCCTTTCTATGCAGGGTATATAAAGTTTAGTCAAGCGGGTTTAATAATCGAGGCAAATTAATACAACTCAAAACGATTAAGGATTCTGGCTCTCCTCAGCGTTCTCTCTGGTTACTTTAGCATCCCACTCTACAAACTCTTCACGGGTGGGTATCTCATATCCCGGAGGAACTATTTTCATTTCCTTCAGGTTCTGCGTTATGGTGGGTATCCATTGATACGGAATAGATATTATCATCAATCCATCCGGATACACCCGTCTCCCGTTCATACCATACGACAGACCGGTCACCATGTAATTCACCTTACCGCTGAGATAGGGATAGATATAAAGCGAGGCACACTCACCTACTATCGTCCCGCGGCTCTCGTACATCTCACCGGTGGAATAGGTCATCGCCCTCATTATTATTTCCCCCTGGCGGGGAGCGGCTACAATAACGAGAAGGTCCGGCTCGAATTGCAATTTGTCTATCGGCGAGAAAACAACATAGTTGACCGACCCTGTGTCAAAATGGGGAACGAATGTACGAAGTCGAGAATTAGCGCGCCCGTCCTGAAAGATTTGAAGTTTTACTCCCAGCTGTCCGCCGTCGGAGCCACGCGGCGTATCGTCCCGCATGCCGAGAAAAAACTTACCGACGCAATTCTCTTCCTCCCTGGTGATATAGAAAGGCGTCCCTCTCTGCTGCGCCTCTTTAACCATTTCGCAGAAGCCTATTTGTTTGTCCAGCTTCTCAATTCCTTCAGGCTTTTTGAGAGAGTAATTGATAGCCACTGGCTGTCTCTCAAAGTTTAATTTACTATAAATGGACAAGTCCGATTGAAGCGGCCTCATATCAACCTCCTTTTATACCGGTGTTGTGTGTCTAAATATTTATATTACCATATCAGGCGGAACTCAACTCTTGACCAGGGAGATGTTTCTAAATATAAACTGAATCCCCGAAAAGGGATGATTAACCAGACAGTTAATTAAGTATCCGCAGGTGCAATAGGGACACTGCAGCTGGTACATTTTCTTCAGTCTTTCCTTATACTGACGGGATTTGAGAAGACTTTTTAAATCATCCTCGTTCAAATTGCCTATCGGAGGCAGCGCCCAGCATCCCGAATAGACGTTCTTGTAAGAATCTATATACACCCTGATATAACCCAGGATACAATGAAAGGGCGGCTCTTTCCCTTTGAGATACTCCCGGGCAAAATCCAGTCCCAGGGGGTCAATACCGACCATTGTTTTAGGGTATTTTTTTCTTTCCTTACTTATATATTCGATAGTCTCATCTATTACATCATCGTCTATCTGCTTTAGAGAAAGAGGGTCATCGAGGTTTGTAAAATGATAGGCGCTGGTATCGAATAGATTAAAAGACCAGGATATGTCCAGTTCCCGGGCTAAATCTATCAGTTGCGGGACCTGATGAATATTATGAGATACAAGGGTGGTCCCTATATTAATCCTGACCCTCTTTTTGGTATCAATCCTTTTCAGTTCCTCAATCCCTTCGATTATTCTCTGATAATATCCCGGGACTCCCCGTATCATATCATTAACCTCGCCGATGCCGTCCAGGGAAATACAGACGATATCCATCCCGCTGTCCAGTACCTCCTGCGCTTTCTTTTTAAGAAGAAGACCGTTGGTGATTAGTAAAATCCTCGATTCTTTCATAATAGCCTTGGCTTTTCTGGCTAATTCACCGATATCATCCCTTAACAGGGGCTCTCCGCCATAAAAACCGATTGTCTTTATTTTTATCGCTTTAAACTGGTAAAATATTTTCTCCAATTCCTCGAAGGTCAATTCCGGTTTATCAGCCTGCTCCCGCCAGATATTACAGGTAATACAGCGGCTGTTGCACCTCTCGGTCACTTTAAGTGAAACGTCTACCGGTGACGGTGATATTATCTTGAGGAGATTCCGATAATACCTGGCCAGATAGACAGCGGGGATTTTTACGCCCAATTTAAGAACAGAGGAATTATACCAAAAAGACATTATTCTCCACGTATAGCTGGATTATCTATCGCCTGGCTGCGGGTTTAGACATTGATGCCTAAATCTACCATTCACCGCGCTGCCTTGTCAACGATGCGGAATCAGGCATTACTACCATATATATAAACAGGCTAATCTTGAGGTAGACATCGCCTATTCCGACTTGCGGGCGCTGACGAAATAGTGTTCCTGACCTTCAGAAATATGAATATCTTCAAATCCAGCTTCAGAAAGGAGACGCTGCATATCGTCGTTTTCTGGGAAGACGTGGCCGCATACCTCGGGTAGGCTGCGGTGAATATCGTTAATCGCCTGCCTACTCGAGGTATGAGCTATAAATATACGACCACCCGGCTGGAGAACCCGGCATATCTCGCTTAAAGTTTTCGGTTTATCATCAAAGTGCGGAAACACGGAATAGCATACCACGGCGTTAAAAGCCTCATCGGGGAGACCGGAATTTACAATATCGGTACACAGAAAGCTGATGTTACCGCTAAGCTTTTTCTCGCGGGCGATATTCAGCATACCCTCGGCGAAGTCGAGGCAAACAAGCCTGCCTTTACTCCCTATCTTTTTTAAAAGAAACGGCACGAAAACACCGGTACCCGTACCCACATCCAGAACGGTATCACCGGGTGATATTTCAATACGGGCCAGCATTGCCTCCAGCCTGGAGACATCCTTTTCCGCCACATTTTCATCCCAGGTGGCCGCCCTGGCATTAAAGAAGTCTTTACTCACGTTATAGTCTCCTGTACAGGTTTCTGCTGCCAGCGTTTTACCTTTCTCTTTGGCGAAAAAACAACCGCCGCCAGGAATATAAGTGAGGACGTTACGACGATAGTAGCGCCGCTGGGCAGGTTAAAGTAGTACGACAGGAAAAGCCCGACCAGACTGGACAGCACCCCAAACAAAGCCGAAAGGAGGAACATCTTTTTCATGCTGTAGGTAAGCTGGTAGGCCGCCGCGGCGGGATTGAGAATAAGGCTGAAAATAAGTATCCCCCCGATAGAGCGCAGCGTTGCCGTGATGGTGGCTCCGGTGAGGAACAGGATACCATAGAGGATAATCGTGGCGGGAATACCCACAGAAAGCGCCATGTCGCGGTTGAACACGGTGGCCTGAATCTCTTTGAAAAAGAGCAGCACCAGTGCGACGATAACCACAGCGACGATAGCCAGCAGGATAATATCGCCCCGGGTATTGGTTAAAATGCTGCCCCATAATATTTCCAGGGCGGTGGACTTGGTGCCCGGCATAAGGCCAATGAAAAGAAACGAAAGGCCGAGCATCAGCGAAAAGATAACCCCTACCGATGTTTCCGGATTAAGCTCACCGCGGTCAGCCAATGGCCCAACGATAGCCGCGGCCAGCAGGCTCATGACGAAAGCCCCGATTAAAGGGTCGAACCCGAGCCACAGCCCGAGCATGGCTCCGGCAAAAGCAGCGTGAGACATGCATACCCCGATAAAAGGCATATGCATCAGGACCACAAAAACACCGATAACAGAGCAGGCAATACCACCCAACACCCCGGTAAGGATGGCATTCTGCATGAACTGGTAGCCGAATATTGAAAAATCCACGGTCGTACTACCTCAGGCCGTTATTTCCTGTTCCCGCCGTCTTCTCACGATATCGATCGGGATATCATAGAGAGCGCTGAGTTTTTCATCCGTAAGCTGGGTAACGGTGGTGCCCTGGCTCCAGATAAGCCCTTCTTTCATCAGTACTATCCGGTCGCAGGCGACGGGTAAGGCACTGAGGTCGTGGGTCACGAAGAGAGAAGTCAGTCCGCGGGTATCATGTATCAGCCGGACCAGCTCCAGTATGTCGCTTTTGGCACGCCAGTCCAGTGAAGCGGTCGGCTCATCGAGGAGCAGTATCTCCGGTTTCTGCGCCAGGCAGCGGGCGATAGCCACTCTCTGCTGCTCGCCGCCGGAGAGATGACCGATTGGCCTGGAGCTAAGATGCGTCATACCCACCAGGTCCAGCATCTCGTCGACTATTTTCCAGTCGGCTTTACCGGGACGGCGGAAAATCCCCATGGCACCGTAGCGACCCATCATGACCACCTCGCGGACATTCACCGGCATCCTGGGGTCAATATTCTGCGCCTGGGCGACATAGCCTACCCTTTTCCTCAGAGAATGACCGTTGCCATTGCCATTCCCTATTAACTGACCCAGCACACGGACCCGACCGTGACGCAGTTTCCCGATGCCGTTCAACACAGTCAATATGGTAGTCTTGCCAGCGCCGTTGGGCCCGACGATGCCGACAAATTCGCCCGAATTTACCTCGAGGGATACCCCTCTCAGAGCTACATCCTCACGGTAGGAAACGACGGCATCCTTTATACTGATAATCGAATCGCTCATTCTCTAAACTTACTCCGAAAGTGCCTTTATCAGGAGTTCAACATTATAATCGATGGTATCTTCCCAGGTATCGGTATTATCATAGCCGCCGGGAAAATTGGAAAGTATCACGCGGGCGCATCCCAGGTCTTCGGCGACGGCGACGCCAGCGTCGGCACCGCTCTGCATATTATCAATCACCAGAGTAACGTTTTCGCTTCTCCCCAAATCGACCAGGTCCTGTACCACCTGCGGAGTCAGTGTATCCGGTCGGCCGAAGATGCCGACGATATTAAATCCTGCCCAGCCGATGAACCCCGCCTGCTGGTCAGCGCAGAGGACATTAATACTCGCAGGATTAATCACTGCCAGCTTATTCTTTACCTCGGTTTCCTTGGCGGTGATTATCGCCTTATAGTCGGTAGCGGCGGACTCGTATTCGCCGGCATTGGCCGCGTCCACCTGGCTTAACGCTTCGGCAATTTTATCCACAGCCGCCGCTTGCACGGCCGGTGTCATCCAGTTGTCGTTTTCACCGACCATTGCGTTGACCCGTATCACGGTTAGTTCATCGTTATCAGCGGTGGCGATAAGCTCCTCCGAGAACTGTTCACCCTGCCAGCCGTGGAGCAGAAAAAGGTCGGCATCAGCCAGCTGCTGGATATCGCCAGGCTTGACATCGAAATGGCCGGGGCACTGGCCGGGTGGGATAATATTAACGACACTAACATTATCGCCGCCGATGCGTTCGACTATCTGGGTAATCAGGGAGGTACTGGCGACAACATTAAGTTTGGGACCGGTGGTCTCTTCATCGGTACAGCCGGTCATAAGTGACATTGCTAAAATGCTAATAATAATTACGGCTAGAATAACAGAGAGCTTTTTCATATCTTCTTGTTTCCACCTTTCAATATTTCTGTTAATAAATGACTAGATGCAACTAGTTGCAATGTTTAGCGAAAAAAAATATATATCCGTTCTATCCGGACTTCTTCCGGCAAGCGGAACAAAGACCGGTTATCATTATGTGTTTTAAATCGGCCTGAAAATCATATTTATCCGCCAGGGTATGCTTGATATCTGAAAAGAGATTTTCATTACAGTCCCGGGTTTTACCACAGACACGGCAGACGAGATGGTGATGGTGACCTTCCTCGGCATGGTGATAGATAAAATGACCGTTGATTTCGCTTTTCACCACGCACCCAGATTCCTCCAGAAGGTCAAGGGTGCGATAAACGGTCGATTTATTGATGCCGGGCGCCCTCGTATCCAGGAAATTAATAAGCTCATCGGCGGTAAGATGAGACTGGTTATCGTGAATATATTCCACGATAAGCCGTCGCTGCGGGGTCATCTTGAAACCTTTTTGCTTGAGAACAGTAGAACAACTCATTGTAATTGCAACCAGTTGCTATTATATAGGCTTTATCAAGAAATGTCAACAGTGTTCCCGGGGATTTTTTACCGGTTACGGTAGAAGCAAATCGTCGCTCTCCATGCCAAGCCCGGCTAACGATGCGGCGAACAATGCCGTTAAACACGACCGCAACTGCTCCTGCTGCTCAGCGGTCAATGAAGCCATGATGCCATGAATCAGGTCCTCGCCCATTACTTTGCTGCACAGTTCACGTCCCTTGTCCGTGATGGAAAGCCTCACCATATTTCCCCTGTTTTTATCCTTTGCCTTGGTAACCAGTCCCTTTTTCTCCATCCTGACGATGAGCTCGGATACCGAGTGAGGTTCCAGAAAAAGCTGACGTGATAATTCCACGGGCGTTACCTGTCCCTTAAAAGCCCAGATGGTAACTAACGCGGCCGCCTGGTTGGGCGGAAGATACTGTCCCACTTTCCTGTGCCTGAGTTTAAATATTGCCGAACGCGTTTTATTAAGCAGCAACCAGAGTCGGTAGTCTTCGGTTATCTTTAAATTTTTCATAATAGTGTAATATGCGAGGCCAGATACTATCAGATAATAGCGTTAATACGGGCGGGCGTCAATATGATGGTGAATCAGTCACGTTTACACCCGAAAGGTCTGGCATACTCACCCCCTTAATCCCCCTCTCAAACAGTGACATCCTCAATGCGTATTTATTCCTTTGTTTGAGAGGGGGAAGAAATAGAAAGAGGGGCTGCGCCCCTCTTAGACGCCCCCGTTTTTACGGTGGATTATTTACAGCGAGTGAAAGTCTCACGGGAATTTCACCCCTCTTAAATACCCTCTTGGGGAGGTGTGGCGATTTCACGGACCGATTGCCTAATGCCCCAGGGCGGCTTGGGTGGGAATAGATTTTTAATACGGAGTGGGGATGCTTACGGACAAGACGAGGATGATACGAGGGCGGCCTGGGTGGGAAAAGATAACAACCATGGGGAGAGGTTAGGGGTGAGGTAAGCATCCCTACCAAATTTAATATTATTCATGTAAATTTTCACCGGCTTGACAGTGTTTTCTGGCAAATGGCATAATAACTGATAGTCGTAGTACGATATATTTTACAAATATCATAAATCTAAATCGTGCCTGACTAAAAAGGGGACGAAGATGGCTGATACAGCGCTGGAAAAAATCGTTGGCAGCAATAACATCACCACCGCAACAGAGGAGATGGCAGAATACGCTGACTCATCAGACCCCATTTCTTTAAAAACGCCCGGATACGCTGTCAGGCCGGAGAACGCCACCGAAGTAGAAGCAATCGTGAAGTGGGCCAATGAAACCCGGACACCCCTGGTACCGGTAAGCTCGGGACCACCACACGGACGCGGGGACACGACGCTCGCTGCCGACGGGGCGGTTATCGTCGACCTGAGCCGGATGAAGAGAATCATCAGGATAGACCGCCGGAATAAAATCGCCATGATAGAACCCGGCGTCACCTTCGGAGAGCTTCAGGAAGCGCTGGCAAAAGAAGGGCTGTGCGCTTATATGCCCCTGCTGCCGCGTCGTAATAAATCGGTAGTCGGCAGCGTGCTGGAAAGGGAGCCGATTACCCGACCCGGCCACCACTGGGACAGCACCGACCCGCTGCTCTGCGCCGAGGTCGTCTTCGGGAACGGCGACAGGTTCCGGACCGGCGAGGCATCGGGTCCCGATACCGTCGAGGAGCAGTGGGAGATGGACCGGGTGCAGATGAATCCCTTCGGCCACAGCCACGTCGATTTCCAGCGGCTGCTCTCCGGCGCCCAGGGCACGATGGGCATCGTTACCTGGATAACGTTGAAGTGCAGCTACCTCTCGGAAATAAACCGGGCGTACCTGGTGCCGTCGCCTGAAATCGAGCCTCTAATAGATTTATGCTATCAATTAGTAAAATTCAGGTTCGGCGGCAATATCTTCATCGTTAATAGCCTCGACCTGGCCTGTCTGCTGGGTAACAACACCCGCGAGATTGAGGAGATAAAGAAAGACCTGCCATCCTGGGTTATGTTAACCTCCTTCGAAGGCTACGGCATCCTTCCCGAGGATAAAGTAGCCAGTGAGGAAGCCGATTTTAAAGCCCTGGCCGCAGAATACAAATTAAAGCCGGTGATGGCTATCGACGGGGCGAGTGCCGAAAAGCTGTCGTGGCTGCTGGCCCAGCCCTCCCCCGAGCCCTACTGGAAGACTAGACATCGCGGGGGTAGTCAGGATATTTTCTTCCTGACTACCCTCGATAAGACCCCGGATTTTTCGGCGGAGATTATTAAGCTGGCTGAACCCTATAATTACCCATCCCAAGATATCGGGGTATATATACAACCGATTGTCCAGGGCACCAGCTGCCACTGCGAGTTTAACCTGTATTACGAACCCACCTCACCGACCGAGATTACCAAGACCCGGGAGCTTTTAATAACAGCTTGTCAAAAGATAGCCGGGATGGGAGGTTTCTTCTCACGTCCCTACCCTGCCTGGAAAGATATAGCCTACCGGCGGGCTGCGGGCACCGCCGGGATGCAGCGTAAGATTAAAAAGCTGTTCGACCCTAATGGAATTCTCAATCCGGGCAAGCTGTGTTTTTGATGATTTGATACTCCGGAGGACAAGTAATGGCATACCAGGACTACACACACGATATGCAGAGGTGCACCAGGTGCTCCTATTGCAAGTGGATACCCTATCGGTACATAAAAAGCACCGACTTCATGGAGGGGTGTCCATCGCTGGCGCGGTATAACTGGCATGCCTACTCGGCCAGCGGCAAGTTCAACATGGCTTACTCTCTTCTTAAAGATAGAATAGAAATCGACGAGACCTTCCTGGATGTCCTTTATCACTGCCACATGGACGGCAGCTGCGACGTTTCCTGTAAGATGCAGCAGGACCTGGAACCCCTACAGTTAATGCAGGAACTGAGAATTAAATGTGTCGAAGAGGGTCAGCTACTGCCCGTTCACATGCTGGTCATCGAAGGATTACGTAAAGAAGACAATATGATGCAGGCGTTGAAAGCCGACCGGGGTAAATGGGCGGAGGGACTTGATGTCAAAGACCTCGCCAAGGAAAGCGCCGAAGTCGTTTACCATGCCGGTTGCCGGTATTCCTACGATGAAGAACTACGGCCGATAGCCAGGGCGGGGCTGACTCTCCTGAGAGACGTAGGCGTCGACATCGGCATTATGGGCACCGATGAAGCCTGCTGCGGCGGGCGGGCTTACGAGCTGGGCTATGCCGGTGAGCTTACCAAGTACGCCGAACATCAAATAGAAAGTTTACGAACTGCGGGAGTCAAAGTATTGGTTACTCCATGTGCGGACTGCTACGCGGCTTTTAAAGTCCTCTATGACAAAATCGGCAAGAAACCGGAGATAGAGATATTTCATATTACCCAATACATCCACCGTTTGATTGAAGAGGGTAAAATCAGATTCACCAGGGAAGTGCCATTAACGGTGACCTACCACGACCCCTGCCACCTGGGAAGGTTGGGAGAACCCTGGATACACTGGCAGGGGAAAGAGACCAAAGCCATGGGCCCGATGATTATCCATGACCCCCCCAAGAAATTCCGGCGTGGCGCCAACGGCGTTTACGAGACACCAAGGGACATCCTTAAAGCTATTCCCGGTCTGCGCTTTATAGAGATGTACCGCATCAAGGAATACGCCTGGTGCTGCGGGGCCGGGGGCGGCGTTATCGACGCGCACCCTGATTTCGCCCTCTGGACCGGTACCGAGCGCCTCCGGGAAGCCCATGCCGTCGGGGCCGAGGCCATCGTCAGCGCCTGCGGGTGGTGCAAACGTAATTTCCTGGACGCCGCCGCGGAGAGCGGCGATAACATAGAGGTTTATGACATTATTGAGCTGGTGCAAAAAGCCATGTAGCACAACTCCTTAAATATTGAGAGGAAAGGTTATGAAACTGGCTGAAGAGGAATACAAAGCCCTTCAAAAAATAGTGGGTTCAGAGTACATCACCCGCGAGCCTGTAATACTCGATACCTATAACCAGGTGTGGGGCAACACCTTTTTCTTCGATGAAAAACACTCGGTACGCCCCGCCGCAGTGCTGCTGCCGGCCAATACCGCCGAAATATCGGAAATAGTTAAGGTATGCAATAAATACGGCATTCTGTTCAAGCCCTTTTCCTCGGGATTCGAGTACCTGTCTCTCTCGCTGGCCAACGCCAGGGGTATATTACTCGACTTGAAAAGGATGAACCGCATCCTGGAAATCGACGCGAAAAACATGAGAGCGGTCGTCGAACCCTACGTCTCGGTATACCGGCTGCAAATGGAAGCCGCCAAATACGGGCTCTACACGGGCCGCATCGGTGTCGGCTACAGCGCCGGGGTAATTGCCACCGAGTGCTGTCATCACGGCTGCCAGCACACCATGGTATTTACCAGCGGTTACGGACGCAATATACTGGGTGTCGAGTGGGTGCTGCCCACCGGAGAAATACTCAACATGGGCTCGGGCGAAAGCGGCGCCGACCGGTTCTCCGCCGACGGACCGGGGTTCAGCCTGCGGGGAATTTTACGAGGTAGAACCGGGGCTAACGGAGGACACGGAGTGGTCACCAAAGCCAGCGTGAAACTGTATCCCTGGTACGGCCCGGCGCAGTGGGAACAAACGAAAAAGCCGGGCGAACCGCCGTCTTTCGGACAGCTTCAGAAAGTACCGGACGGTTATAAGGTCTTTGTACCCTCCTTTGCCGACCTGGATACCACCCTGGAGGCTTCCGAAGACCTCTGCCGCGCCGAAATCCTCTGCGCGTTCGGCATCGGCATCATCGGCACGTACCAGATACAGGAAGGTAACGACGAGGAATGGGCGGTAATGCAGAAGATGATGCAGAAAACGGCACAGAGTTTCGACCCTGCCGGTGGAATTTCGGTAACCAACTCGGTGGTATGCGTTATCGGCGGCCGGTCTCCCGGAGAACTGGAATACAAGGAGAAATGCCTGCGGGCTATCACTGAAAAATGGGGTAGTGACTTTTCCGAGCAGTTCAACGAGCCGAGAGCGCTGGCACGGGCCTTTGCCGATATCATGTGGTCCAACGGCGTGAACCTGCGGGCTACCGGCGACTTTTTACCGTCGTCCTCCAGTCCTGACGGTTCACCGGCTATGCTGAAAAACCTGGCTCTCAAGGAAGGGGAAGTGAAAAAGCGTTACGAAGAAAGCGGGGTGTTCCTCTCGATGGGCGGCGGCAGGATGGTATCCTGGCGACCGGAAGAGCACCTGTCCATCGGGGCGCAGGGCATATCCACTGCCCAGTACGACCCCTATGACCCGGCTTCGCTGGCCGCCGCTCGCGAATTCATCGATGAGTTATTCGACCCCAGGAGTCCTTTCAACCGTTACGGCGTTCCCTCGCGGGGAGGCTGCCTTCAGATAGAACCGGTTACTCATATTCACCAGAACTGGGGACCGCTATACGATAACTATGACGTCTACCTGAGGAAGATAAAAAAGATGCTGGACCCCAATACCGTGGCCGACTGGACAGCCTATATCCCCCCGGAATACCCTGATTACGCTAAAGACGGCGACTACGTACTTCCTTCTTACGGAAAAGATGAAGATATTTAAGAATGCAGCCGTTTCACCAGCTTAATTTACCAGCTTCGCTACCGGGTAATTTCGGAATACGCACCAGACAGCTTAGCACTACCGCCGTCACCGCCAGCACCACAGCTGTGATGAAGGCATTATTATAACTGCCGGTCTTATCAAAAACCCATCCGTAAAAAACCGGAGCGAGCATTCCCAGCGGTGACAGGACAGCTACCGTCGTACCGAGTATGGAACCGAAAGACCTCCTCCCGAAATAACGTCCCAAGATGACAACCACTAGCGGCGTGACCGCACCGGAGCTCAAGCCGTGACAGGCCAGTAAAATATAGGCTGCGGGGATATTCTGAAACAAGAGATAGGTACTCAGTCCGATAACCTGGAAAAGGAAGGCTGCCGTTAAAAGAAACTGGATACGGTTCTTGGGGACACGGTCGGCAAACAATCCGCCGAAAAACCTGGAAGGTATGGTAAAAAATATCATAAATCCCATTAAGGCACTCGCCGTGGCATCAGTAAAGCCGACATCTGTTAAAAAAGGATGAATATGCAGGTTAAAACCCCCGGCAACGATATTATGCACGCTGAAAGTAGCAATCAGTAACCAGAATGTACCGGTCTTGACTGCCTGTTTGAAAGTATATTCTATCTCCTGATAGCTGGAGGCGTAGCCGGCACCCCTGGTTTCCATGTCCAGCTCCTCATCTTCCTTTCCGGCACCGGTATCGGCGCCGTCCGGCAGCATTCCGTAGTGTTCCGGACGATGGGGTCTTACCATGATATAGGCTAAGGGGATACTGGCTAACATGATTATACCGAAAAGAAGACAGGTAAACCGCCAGTCGCGTATCTCCACCAGCGGAGTTATCGCCTGCACGACGATGATTCCGAGAATACTGATGGAGGCAAACTTGATACCCTGAGCCAGCCCCCGCCGACGTATAAACCAGTCGTTGATGGTTTTATCAACGGCCACCGTCAGGCCGATGTTAAGTCCGAGCCCTATCATGGCACCCCAGGCGACGTAATACTGCCAGACTTCGGTGATATAATTCATCACTATCATACCGGCACCGGCCACGCAGATACCGAAAACAACAATCCATCTGGGACCGAATTTATCGGAGAGCCAGCCTACCAGCGGCGAAGTGAAACCCCCTTCCAGCCGTCCGATACCGGGTGCCCAAGAGGTAGCGGCCCGGTTCAGCCCCAGCTCCTTCGAAATCGGCAGAAATATAACCGAGATACCGTAGGTATTAAAGCCGTGACCCACTCCGGATATGAGGCCGATAAACGCTACGGTCCACCATCCGAAGAATATGCGAGGACGGGATTTCTTCTTTTCCGACAATACATTACCTCTAATTCAGAATCATCTCATAGGTATGTGTAGGGAATTTTACCGGCTATTGACTCTTGCAGAGGGCTGCAATATCCAGATTATATTCCCAGGGACTCCGCGAAATATGCATCACGACGAATGTCCTCGTCCTGATAATCTCGGGGATGCTCGCAATCTCGTTTTTCACAAAATCGTCGAATTCTGACGGCCCGCGAAAGAGAAAAATACCGAAAATATCCATATCCCCGGTACAGCCGCAGAGATAGTATACGTTGGGGCATTTTATCAGGCGCGCTTCAACACTTTCGACAGTACCTACTTTGACCTCAATACCCATAATACACATAAAATCAAGGCCCAGCTGCGCGGGATTGGGTACGGCGCTTATCTTGATGGTATTGGTATTCAACATACCCCTCACCCTGTTACGTACGGTTCCCTCCGAAACCTTGAGCTTTCTTCCTATCTCGCGATAGCTCTGTCTGGCATCTGCCTGTAATTCCTGTACTATCTTCTGCCCGAGTTCGTCAAGCATAAAGCACCTCCCACGGAAAAGAATGACCGGATATATACCTATTAATATATGCAAATCCCTAAATAAATGCAAATATACAGCGACAATGCGTAAAATATCGCTGATAATAGGGGTTAGTAATACTCGCTCCGTTGAAGAAAGACTACCGATTGTCATGGCTACTATTTATCGCGAAAGTCACCATTACTTCACATATTTATACGTTGTTTATGTGTTTTTAACGGATATTTATTCTTTATATGCGATTAAAAAGGTAATCTGTGAATGATAGTACAAGTAATATGAATTACCTGTACTTCGTTACGTTGTAGTTATCTACAGTTACTGAATAAAAAGCTGCGGTTATGCCGTAAAAGAAAGGTAGAACGAATATGAGCAATGTCCTGATTCTATCTTGCAAGCCGATTCTGAAAAAAGAAGAAGAGGAAGCTCTGGCCAGGGATAACGTGCAAGTAACGACACTGACGAATTATAACCAGGATATGTCTAAGAACATTAACGGGGATTATGACTACATCTTGCTGGATAATGCCCTCGGTTCTACCGACATCTATCAGGTACGGCGTGTCGGCATTATCA